>CAYMSZ010000097.1:1380-6871 GCA_964393285.1 uncultured Lachnospiraceae bacterium
GGACAGATGTTATACTGCTAGGGCAGTCAAAATCAGGGAGCCTTTGACTCCCTGTAGATCGAGTGAAAGTAAGCTTCATCGATCTTGATTTCATGTGTTTATGTAATAAGGAGGTAAGCATGAAAAAAGTACTGAGCGTGATCCTGGCTCTTTCCATGATCCTGTCTCTGGCCGCATGCGCCAGCACAGGGACCACAACAGAAGAGACCAATGAGACACAGAGCAGCAAGGTAGAAGAGTCTACCATGTTAGGTATGGGAACCTACACTCCCGGTACCTACACAGCCACAGCTACCGGACATGATTCCGGACTGGTTGTTACCATTACCGTAGATGCCAACGGCATCCTTAGTGTAGAGATTGATGCTTCTAACGAGACACCTACCATCGGTGGCGCAGCAGCATCTGACCTGGAGGCTCAGATTATTGAGGCACAGGGCACAGAGATTGACGGCGTATCCGGTGCTACAGAGACAACCAACGGTGTTAAGAGAGCACTGACAGACTGTCTGGCACAGGCAAAGGGAGAGGAGCTTTCTGCTAAGACTGCAGTAGCTGACGGCACCTATTCCGGCACAGCCCCCAGCTTTGGTCTGGTAAGCCAGATGACTTGTGATGTAACCTTTGAGGATGGTCAGATTACGAACATTGAGGTAGTATCTGAGAGCGATTCCCTGACTGGTGAGTGGTTTGCTTCTGCAGAGGCACTGCTGATTCCTCGTATTATCGAGAGCCAGTCTCTGGAGGTAGATGCCATCACCGGCGCTACCACATCTTCCAATGGTATTAAGAACTGCGTAGCAGCAGCCATCAATGAGGCAGGCGGCAATGCAGACGAGTGGTATACCGAAGTAGAAAAGAGCACAACACTGGTTACCATCGACGATTATGATGTAATCGTAGTTGGTCTGGGTGGTTCCGGTGTTCTGTCCTATTGCGCAGCAGCTGATCAGGGCGCTACCGTATTCGGTATCGAGGCCGCTGGTAAGATCGGTGGAGACTCTGTTTGCACCTATGGTCCTATGGCTCTGAACAGTGAGTATCTGAAGAACCTGTATACCAACGGTGAGGACTACATCGATGAAGATGATGTATATAACACCTGGATCGAGTATGTAGAGAGCGAAGAGAAGGCAGATGTCATTCACGAGGCTGTTTACAACTCCGGTTCTGCACTGGATTACTATGTAGAGAACTTCGGCTTTGAGTTTACCGGTCTGGGTATGCTGGGCAGCTTCGTAAGAACTGACTGGACTGAGCTGTGGTGCGTATATACACCTGATGAGGATGGCACATCCTGGAATATCTTAGGCCCTAACAAGACCTATCAGTTTACCAGAGCTCTGGATCTGGCTCTGGCTATGAACGAGAAGAACAGTTACATGACTGAGCTGACAGCAGACAGCCTGATCTTTGATGAGAACGGCGATGTAGCTGGTGTTCATGCTACCTACTATGATGGAACACAGTATGAGATCTATGGTAAGAGCGTTATCCTGGCTACCGGTGGTTTCATCGGCAATGCAGATATGATGATGGAAGTATACGGCAGCACCATCAATGTAATGGGTGACACTGTGAATAAGGGTGCCGGTATCCTGATGGGTCAGTCCGCAGGCGGCGCTACCTACAGCATGAATGCTATGCCTATGGTACACATCTCCCAGGTTGCTAACCTGATCCGTACCGATGTTCTGACTGCTGATCAGAAGGCAATCCTGTCTGCACTGGCACTGACCACTGATGTAACAGAGGTTACTACAGAGGGTGAGATCTGGGGCGACACCAACTCTACCGGTACAGAGGATGGAGAGCTGTCTGTAGAGATCGTATTTGCACCTAACTTTATGTACTATAACATCTATACTCAGGAAGATATCGACAACATCCGCGAGAATGGTCTCAGCGAGGCACAGGCATCTGCTACCTCCGCATTCATGAGCCAGGGCGGTACTCTGCCTGAGGCTGGTACACCTGTAGCAGACATCGATGAGATTCTGTCTGTAGGCGTAGATACCAACAACGTGATCAAGGCAGATAGCCTGTCTGCACTGGCACAGGCAATCGGCTGCGACGAGGCTACTCTCAGCGAGTCCCTGGGCGGCGTAGACACTACCTACTATGCAGTAGCTTGCACCAGCTGGGCATATGGAACAGTTGGTGGTCTGGATGTAGATGTGAACATGAACGTTCTGAAGGAAGATGGCACTCCCATTGCAAACCTGTACGCAGTAGGACAGGATTCCGAGGGTGTCTGCAATGCAGACGGCAAGGCCTACACTCCTTGGGGTGGTCAGGCACAGTCCTGGACCTTCGTATCCGGACAGATCGCCGGAACACAGGCTGCTCAGTATGCAGCTGGACAGACTGAATAAGGAAGGTCAAGAGTCTTGACATTCTTTCAGACAGAAATGTCCTGAAAATTAAAAATATGCAACATAAAAGCAGGTCGGTATCTGAGATACCGGCCTGCTTCCATTATATCATATTAAGTTGTGGAGATCTGGTACATCTGTAAGTAATGAATCGCTGGAAGAGTAGTTACTGTAGCGCACTCAGGCAGGTTTCAATTGCATCTAATGCATCGATCTCATCAGATCCGTCAGCCTGGACATTTACAACCATTCCAGGGAACAAGGGGAATGCCATGAGGCCCATGAGGCTCTTAGCATTTGCACTGATATCACCTGCGCAGATATGTATGATACTGTCATACTTGCATGCTGTGGAAATCAGGGTCGCGGCAAAGTCACTTTTCTTTAAGACATTTTCGTTAATGGTGATTTCTTTAATGTTCATAAAGTCTCGTCTCCTTAAAATGATACTGGATACATCTACTGCCTATGAGAGAACCGTCGTTCGGTCGCCCCAGCGAGTGAATCTCCACATTTTTACTCCAGATAGAGTTCCGCGATATAGAGTAACCGATTCCCAGAGAAAAAGCAAGGGGGCAAAAAAATAATTTACGTTACACCCAATGAATACAAGGGTTTCTGGTAATTTTTGTGCATTCTGACTATCCAAATGCTGGAAATGTAAATAAATGGAAGCATAATTACGAATTAATTCAAATGTTTGGAAATCATACCGGGAAATAAATTGGAAATAATATACAACAACATATGCACCAGAAAAGCACCTGCCAGAATGGACAGAAGATAAAGGAGCTTGGCAGGGGTCTGGCCTATGAAGGGAGTCAAAGAACGAAATACGATCTGGTTCATGTTCTCATAGGGACTGATATAAAACATATTGATACTGCCCTGGGTGTGAAACAGCACATTCCAGAGGGTAGCAAGAAAGGCCAGAAACAAAAACAGGATACCAGGGGACAGAAAGGCTTTGGGACAGGTCTCGCTTTTGCCGGAAAGGAACAGAGTCAGACCCAGGAGAATCATGAGAAAATGCCATAGATAGCTATGCGCCGTCAGAACGGGGAGAGCATACTGCATCCCACTCTGATCTGCAAATACGGCGATACCGCCTAAAATACTGAAATCTGTGAGAAAGACAGCCAGAGTTCGGGAAAGTCTGGAGTCATCCTTCCGGTGCAGATACCAGATGGGCAGAAGATAGAGGGGCATACTGCACAGCTGAAAGGGAAAATACCACCATTGGTACTGATAGCCGTTGGTGATATAGAGGAGGATCTGCTTCCCGATTTCGGAAGCAGGCAGAAAAACAGCCAATGCACCAAAGAATCCTCGTAAAACGGCATCGGAAGAGCGTGACAGAATACAGGCAAACAGGGTAGCCAAAATCAGGCAAAAGAGCAACAGCAGCATGGGAGCCTCCGAAAATAAAATCACATGTGATAGTATGTACACAGGAACGGGACAGAATGCAGAAAATGACACCAATCTGTGGATTTCAAAATAAAAAAAGGCTGCCGAGGAACCATCCATCGGCAGCCGGGTGGGTTCTATTACAGAGCTTCCAGAATAGAAGCAGCGTCATACTTTACGACAGCAGCTGCAGCCTTCTTTACGGGAGCAGGCATGACACCACCACCGGTGACAACTACAACCTTCTTGTTCAAAGCCTTGGCCTGAGCCAGCTCTACGTTAACAACCTTCTGGTAGGAGAAGAAGGAGTCAGCATAAATCAGCAGAACATCAGCGCCCTCCATCTCACCCTTTACTGCCTCAACGAGAGGAGCCTCATTAAAAGCATTTACGGCAGGGTTTCCTTTCTTTACACCGCAGGTGGTAAAGTCAGCAGGCAGCATAGCCTTTACCTTCTTTAACTGGTCTACATAGTTCCAACTGTAACTCAAATATACGTTCATGAGATCCTCCTTCATCTGGCTCCTTTTGGATAGCCGTTGGTTTTAGTATACATATTTTTGAAAATATAGGCAAGTATAATGTGCATTTTTTTGGGAAATCCCGAAGCATCTGAAAAAAGTTCTGGTGGATTGTGCAATAAAGAGAAAGATGATAGAATACAGGAACATAAGTGACAGAAGAAAAGGGAATAGAAAAAGGAGTAAGCCAATGAAGCCACAGAAAAAGGTAATATTAGAGGTTCCTCAAATTTTACAGAATCCGGAACTGCCAAACGGCTGTGAGATTACCAGCCTGTGTGAAATCCTGCAGTATTACGGGTTCCCGGCAGACAAATGCCAACTGGCAGATAATTACCTGCCAAGGAGTAAGGAGTGGCTGGGGGCGGATCCCAACCTGGTATACATGGGAGACCCTCATCGGGAGGATGATTCCCCGGAATGCGGCTTTTATTGCTTTGCTGGCCCTATTGTGGCAGCAGCCAGAAGCTATCTGAAAAGCCAGGGGGCAGAAGACCGGTTTCAGGTGGTGGATCTGACAGGCTCTGAGCCGGAGGCGCTTTTTGCGGAAATAGAGAAAGGCAATCCCTTCCTCTTCTGGGCGTCCCTCCACTTTGACGATATTCAGCACGATGACTGCTGGTATCCCCTGACGGATGGAACGATACACCATGTATTTCATCAGCTTCACTGTATGGTCTGCAAGGGAGTCGATGAGGACAGGGTATACCTGGCAGATCCCCTGGATTTTAATGAGAGCGTACCCATTTCTCAATTCGACCGAATATACCGTCAGTTGGGAATGCGGGCGGTGGTATTGCGAAAAATGGGAAACGCAGAAACCCCATGACTGTTACAAAACTGGAAATAATAGGAAATTTATACAAAAAACAGGGCTTTTTCGTAAGAAATGAAAAGGGAAAATTTTACAATTTGACGAATTGAAATGGAAATTACTGTAAGATATTGTAAAATTATGGAAGTAGCAGTAAAATATCTCCCATAGATTACCAATTTTTCCCACATAACTTCATGTGATACTTGCGACTCGGGATAATGTACTTATTCCGGGTCTTTTTGTTACAGAAAATGTGGGAAGCCATGAGTATGGGAGAAAGCACTAATGAAGAACGGAAATCACACAACGCGCTGCTTGTCCATACTGCTCTCTATTGCCATGATCGTATCGTTACTGGCAAACGGGAG
>CAYMSZ010000098.1:0-6834 GCA_964393285.1 uncultured Lachnospiraceae bacterium
GAGTACGGTACAGGAGAATACGGTACGGATGAGTATGGTACCCAGGATATGTCCGATGCCTGGCAGGAGGCAGGAGATGATCTGCGGGAAGATATAACCGAAGCATTTGACGGGGAAACCAATGAGCACTGATCCCGCTTTTTTGAAAAGGCAGCAGAAAAGGTAAGATATTTTTAAAGATATTTGTTGGGGAACATGGTATACTGCTTACAGAGAAATATTGCAGAAATGCTTTTGCAGGGTATCCAACCGGCGGAGGAATTCTCTGGTCATCAGAGAGTTCCCTGCCATCCGCCCCAAAGAACAGGATTTTTTATGATACCGGCAAAGCCCAACCACGAAAGAGGAGTACATATGTCCAAAACGAAGATACTGGTAGTGGATGATGAAAAAGAAATCGCAGATTTGCTGGAAATATATCTGGTAGGCGATGGGTATGAGGTTTACAAGGCATATCATGCCCTGGACGGACTGAAACTGTGCAGACAGTTTGATATGGATCTGATTTTGCTGGATATTATGATGCCTGGCATGGATGGACTGGAACTGTGTAAAAGGATACGGGAAATCAACAATGTTCCTATTATCATGGTCAGTGCGAAATCCTCTGAGCTGGACAAAATCAAAGGTCTGACCATCGGAGCAGATGATTATGTGACCAAGCCCTTTAATCCCCTGGAGCTGTCTGCCAGAGTAAAATCTCAGCTGAGGCGATATCGGGAACTGAATCCGAAAAGCAGGGAGGAGCTGGGAGACACCCTGCGAATCCGCGGATTGGAGATCAATAAGAACAATCATAAGGTTCTGGTGGAAGGGGAGGAGATCCATCTGACTCCCATTGAGTTTGACATTTTATATTTGCTGGCCTCCCATCCCGGCAAGGTCTTTGCCACAGAGGAGATTTTTGAACAGGTATGGAAAGAAAAGGTATATGAGGCAAACAATACGGTTATGGTACATATCCGCAGATTACGCAGTAAGATGAAAGAAGATACCCGTCAGGATAAGATTATTACGACGGTATGGGGAGTAGGGTACAAAATTGAAAAAGAATAGAATAGACGTCAGAAGCCGGGTACGGCGAAAATATTTGTATCAGATTATATTTTGCGCCTGCATTGCCTGTCTGGCAGATGCTTTGGTGCTGATTGGCCTGAATATGTTTTATTCCGCTCCCCAGACCCTGAGTCGTGGAGGAAGCAGTTATGAGATGCAGAAACTCTTTCAGGGGGATGCTGCCATCTGGGTGTTTGTGCTGCTGATTATAGGAATCGGCGTGTTCAGCCTTGTGTTTTTTCTCATGCAGGAGCCCGGAATCCGGTATACAGGGGAAATTTTTGATGCCATGGAGGAAATTACCCATGGAGATTTGAATCTTACCCTGGATGTAAAGGGGGATGACGAGCTGTCTCAAATGGCGGCCCTCATTAACGAACTGGGGAAAAAGGTGCAGACGGTCATGGACAAGGAGAGAGAATCGGAGCGCACCAAGAACGAGCTGATTACCAATGTGGCCCACGATTTGAGAACGCCGTTGACTTCTGTCATCGGTTACCTGGATTTGCTGATTCGCACACCGGGACTGCCGGAGGAGAAGAAGCAGGAGTTTATGGAGATTACCTATCACAAAGCCAAATATCTGGAACAGTTAATCGAGGATCTCTTTGGGTTTACCAAGCTGAATTACGGAAAAATTTCCATGAAGGTAGCCAGACTGGATCTGCTGCAGCTGCTGGAACAGCTGTTGGATGAATTTTATCCCAATTTTGCCGGTCATGATATGCATTATGAGATTCGCAGCAACGCCGCTGCCATTCCTGTAAATGGAGACGGAGGTCTCCTGGCACGGCTGTTCGAAAATCTCATTGGCAATGCCATTCGCTACGGAGAGGACGGAAAGCTGGTGCAGGTGGAGGCTATCCAACAGGAAAACATGGTTACCGTCACAGTGAAAAATTACGGGTATGTAATTCCGGAAGAAAAGCTTCCTCATCTGTTTGATAAATTTTACCGGGTGGAGGAATCCCGCAGCAGCGAATCCGGAGGCACCGGTCTGGGTCTTGCCATTGCCAAAAATATTGTTTTGATGCATGGAGGAACCATATCGGTAAAGAGCGATATGGACGGCACCGTATTTACTGTGTGTCTGCCTACGGATTTTGAAATCGGGAAAGAACAGTTGGATGTACCGGGGGAGACGATGCAATGAGGCAAAATCAGAAGAAAAAATGGAAGCAGAGAGTACAGGCAGGATGTCTCTGCCTTTTGGTGTGCCTGGCAGCAATTTGGATGAATGTTACGGCCAGAGCAGATACAAAAGAGGATAGATCCCTGTCCATGGAGGTTTTGTGGAATGAGAAGGCAACTGCCAGAGCAGGGAGAAATGTGCCCTTTGAAGTCCGACTAACCTGGGAAAATACAGATGCAGACCAGGATGGGGAGGAAACCATAGAAGGGACGGTTTCTGCCAAGGTCATGCTGCAAAGCCAGGAGTATTATACCATAGAGGAGCCTGTCACAGTGTCCCGGGGAGAAACCAGTCAGGTGATTTTTCAGATTCCCATTACCTACGGTACCGGAGCGTTGCAGTTTTCCTTTACAAAAGGGGATGAAGTTCTAAAACGGGAGGAAATTACCCTCAGCCATACCTATCATCAAACAGATTTGAACATGGGGATTCTGACAGAGACACCGTCGGATTTTGACTGGTGCGCCAATGTGGTGCTGGAAGAGTATTATGACATCGAAACCAGTGTAACTTTTCTGCAAAACGATAAAATATCGGAGAATATGACCGATCTGTCTGCCTACGACTTTCTGCTTTTGGATCAGGTTTCCCGGGATGATCTGGAAGAAACACAATGGAAAGCCATCGAGGCCTGGGTGGAAAACGGAGGAATCCTCATAGCAGGAGGAGATTCGGAACCGGCCATCCAAACAGCAACCGCTGGAGAAGAGGAATTTCAGAGAGAACTACTGGGAAACGGTGTAATAGTTTCCTGCAGCTTTTCCCTGAGCAGTCTGAAAGACAGAGAAATGGACAGCACAGAAATCGGGACATTTTTGAAACAGTGTATCGGAGAAAAACGCTGGGATGAGCTGGTGAATCAGATCATCTATGGACTGGATTTGTACTGGGAAGCAGAGGAAATTACGCCTGTTGCCGATGCAGACAGGATTCCTACCGTAGGGGTTTATGGAGTCACCCTTATGTTATATCTTGTGATTCTGGGTCCGATACTGTATCTGATTTTAAAACGAAACAAACAGCAGCCCCTTATGCGCCTTGCTATGGTGGCGACGGCAGTGTGCTTTACCTGCCTGATCTATATCCTGGGAAGTAAAACCAGATATACGACGCCTTTTGTTTCTTATGTTTCCGTTCTGGATCTCTCAAAGGAAGAGACCACAGAGGAGATCTATCTGAATATGCAGTCTCCCCATCATAGTTCCTATTCCATACAGCTGTCCGGTGACTATGACCTGACATATTTATCCGATACCTCCCAGGAGACCAAGGATAGGGATTGGTCAGATATGACAGAACGGGCTAAAATGAGTCGTACAGAGGAAGGAATGACAGTGGAAATGAATGACACCATTCCCTTTACCTCCGAATATCTGTATCTGAAAAAGACAGAGGAAGCGGCAGACAACCGGGGCTTGACAGGAACGCTGACCATAATGGGAGAGAGCATCGGAGGCACCCTGTCCAATCATACAGGCATGGCCTTGACCCATGTCTCCATCTGGTGTGGAAATCAATGGATTTATGTAGGAGATATGGCAGAGGAAGAAACGGTTTCCTTACAGGATGCCAGAACCGAAGTGTCTGTATTTTCCTGTCACAACGCCCTGTATCAGAAGACCACAGGCAGCGATCAGTATACTTCTGCCGTAGAGAGTAAGGAGGCGGAGATTGCATACTGGAGAAATCGCTATTTGCAAAATGAATTGTTATATGCCGACATTTCAGCAGAAAAAGCCCTGGTCTATGCTTTTCCCGCAGAGGAAAGTCTGGAGATTGTTACAGGTGGCACAGACAGCATCCAGGGAATTTCTGTACTGAAGACAGAGATCGATGCTTCCTTTACCCAGGGCAATCTCACCTATCATCCGGATATGAGTCAGCAGATCACCGTAGAAGAGGGATATTGCGATGCCGACTTTCAGACCATCTATGAAAATCAGGCGATTCTCCGGTATTCCTTTGGGGAGGAGAAGCTGGAGACCTTATACCTCCAGTGGCCGGAGGAGGAAGACATGGCAGACTATACAAAAATGTTTTCCGGGACCATGGCGTTTTATAATGTAGAGACCCATGAATTCGAAGAGGTGGAGGCAAAGACCAGTTATGAGGCGGGAGAGCTGGCTCCCTATCTGAGTCAGGACAACAGTCTTTTGGTTCGATGGAAAGAGGAGGATGGAGATACCTCCTCCGTAGAGATTCAGCTGCCTCTGTTTACCTACATAGGGAGGAAGACATCATGATGCTGGAGATTCGGGATCTATGTAAAAAATACGATCAGATTCAGGCACTGGACCATCTGAATCTGGAAATCGAAGAGGGGGAGCTTTTTGGATTTGTGGGGCAAAACGGAGCCGGAAAAACCACTACCATCCGCATTTTGGCAGGCTTATTGATTCCTGATCAGGGAGCAGTCCGGATACGGGGAGAGGATCTGGAGGGCTGCAGCGAGGAGCTGCGAAGTAAAATCGGTTATGTGCCGGATTCCTTTGGCGTCTATGACAACTTAAAAGTATGGGAGTATATGGATTTCTATGCCAGACTCTACGGAACCATGGATTTGCTGGTGAGAAATCGGTGCAGGGAGCTGTTAGACCGAATCGGCCTGGGAGAGAAGGAGGATGTGTATGTTGATGGTCTGTCCCGAGGCATGAAGCTGCGGCTTAGTGTAGCCAGAGCACTGATTCACAGACCGGAGCTATTGATTCTGGATGAGCCTACATCCGGATTAGATCCCCGTAACAGGCAGGAGCTCATTGCTTTGCTCAAGGAAATCCACAGGGAAGGAACTACCATTTTCATCAGCTCTCATATTCTGTCGGAGCTGGGGGAGATGTGTACCTCCATCGGAATTCTGGATCAGGGAAAGATGGTACTGACAGGGAGCCTCTCCCAAATCATGAACCAGGTCAATACCGCCAATCCTCTGGAAATAGAAATTCAGGAAAACCAGGAAACAGCGATGCGGCTTTTGAGAGCCCATCCTCTGGTAGAAAGCCTCTCTGTTCTGGATCATCGGATTACCGTAAGATTCCAGGGAGATGCAGACAAAGAAGCCGACCTGCTTCGCCAGCTGATACAGGCGGATGTCCTGGTCAAAAGCTTTCACAGGCGGGAAAGCGGGCTGGAATCCATATTCATGCAGGTAACGGAGCGAGAAAACAGTAAGGTGGTAATGAAAGAATGAGAGGAAAGATGGAAAAGTGGCTGGGCTTTCTGCCGATTTATCAGAAAGAAACCAGAATGAGCGATCGTACCGGTCTTTTGACACTGGCGGTAATGGTGTTTAATTTCCTGCTGTCGGTTCTTGCCATGTTTCAATTATGGATTATGGTTCGGGAAAGCGCAGTTTATGGGACTACCAGCTATACCACCATGCTGCAGATCTATCTGATGATCGCCATGCTGGAGATCCTTCTCCTCCTTCTTCTGATTCCGGCGTTGACAGCAGGAACCATCTCCGGAGAAAGGGAGAAGCAGACTTTGGATTTACTGCTCTGCAGCAGAATCCGTCCCGTAGATATTGTAATGGGAAAGCTGCTGTCAGCCTGGAGTACCATGATCGTCCTGATTCTTACCAGCTTGCCCTGCCTGAGTCTTGTTTATATTTATGGAGGAATCCGTTTGTCAGATATGATGCTTATGCTCATTGCCATGGGAGTTACCACCCTTTATGCCGGAAGTATCAGCATTTCCTTTTCCTGCATCATGAAAAAAACCACATCCTCTGTGCTGCTTTCCTATTTAGCCATTGTGTTCTGTCTGGCAGGGACGGAGATCATTCTCTGGATGGCATACCGCTTCGGCAGTGTATTCGTTGGAGCAGAGGCCATGGCAGACGGCAGCTGGATGGGGCATTGGGATTGGATGTTACTGTGGAATCCGGCAGCTACCTTTGCCAGCCTTTTCAACAGACAGGTAGGAAGCATCTCAAACTATTTTAACCTGAGTTATCTGCCGGATTGGTTGCTGCCGGAGGTAGTGACGAAGACCTGGTGGCTTCCCTTGAGTCTGCTGGTACAGACAGCAACAGCAGTGTTCTGCCTGTATCTTGGCTGCCGATCCCTGGACCCCAGACACCAAAAAAGATAGATACAATTTGACAGCAAAAATTTTTTCCGATATAATGAGCTGGTTGTGCGTATGAGAGTAAGCTTTTTGACAGGGTATTTCCAAAAAGAATGATTCATGCGTAAAGAAAGGTGTAGGGCCTGTCGGTTAGGGGTGACCGGGAACAGGCCATTGATAAGGGGAAAAGGAGAAAATTTGATTCGATTATTTGCCTGCGATTTAGATGACACGCTGTTAAACGGTGCACATATGTCCGATGATATCATTAAGAATGCCTTGAAAGAGGTAATTGCCCATGGAAAATGCTTTACCATTTCCACAGGCCGATCCTGTAGTATGGAAGAGCTGAAAAATATGGGAATGGCAGAAGAGGGCATGTACAATATTACCATGAACGGCTCCCTGATCCGCGATTGGAAGGGAAACATTCTGTATCGTACCACCCTGGACCCGGAGATCGTCAGAGATTTCTGGAATGCGTTCCCGGAGGTGAATATTCTCTGCAGCGGTCAGGA
>CAYMSZ010000099.1:0-6813 GCA_964393285.1 uncultured Lachnospiraceae bacterium
TAACCCATTTATATGAAAGGAACCCCTATGAAAAGACCTTTGTTTTTCCTGTTTTGTCTCCTGATTCTTAGCATCCTGCTCTTTTACCCCAGGACCTATTCCCCGGACTCTGTTTTCCCTCAGGGAAGTTCTTATTCCGTTACTGCCACAGGCACTGTAGAATCCTATGAGAAGAAAACCTCTTCCTATGTCATTACCCTGAAGAACTGTCAGATTACCTACCACTCCCAGTCTTATCTCTGTGATCGCCTCCTGGTATCTGTATCGGAAGATCCTGATGTCCATGCCGGGAATCAATTAGAGGTGGGAGGAAAGCTTTCCTCCTTTCAGCCTGCCAGAAATCCCGGCAATATGGATTGGTGGCTCTACTACCGTTCTCTCCATATATCCTATCAGATCCGGGGAACCTGGCTGACTGTAACAGATGACGGCGTATTTCCCCTGTCAGACCTGCTGTTTACCCTGCGGGATCATTGGATGGAGCAGCTTTCTGCCATGGAAACCTACTGGCAGCAACTGTCTTTCTCTTTTCCCTCCTCCATCCAAATCGCTCCTATCCTGTCTGCCCTCCTTCTTGGCAATCGGGCAGACCTGCCGGATGAGACCTATGATCTTTATGAGACTGCCGGCATTCTCCCTCTCCTGACCATTAGCGGCCTCCATATTTCTCTTATTGGCGGCGGCTTTTTATGGATTGGCAAAAGACTCCGTCTTCCTCTCTGGCTACGCAGTCTTCTGGCCTCTTTTCTCCTGCTTCTATACTGGCAGCTATGCGGAGGGAAAGTTTCTGCGGGTCGGGCTGTGGTTCTTTTTCTTGTTATGAATTTTGCCCCGGTATGCAAACGCTCCTATGATCCCCTGTCTGCCCTGTCTTTGGCCGGAATTCTGTTTCTGCTGGATTCTCCCCTTCTCCTGTTTCAATCTTCCTTTCAGCTTTCCTTTGGAGCCATGCTGGGGGTCCTGCTTCTGGAACCAACCATGGCGTCATTTTTGTCCCGGCTTCCTCTGCTGCGCAAGGCTCCTTCCGGACTGCTAAAGTCCTTTTCCTTTTCTCTTAGCATCCAGCTGGCCTTATTTCCCCTCACTCTCTACCACTTCTATCGCTATCCGCTGTATACCCTGTGGGCCAATCTGCTGGTTCTTCCTACTGCTTCCTTTCTGCTTTTGTTTGCCATTGCCGGACTTTTTCTCTCTTATTTTTCCCTTGCTGTGGGAGCCTGGGTCAGTCTTCCCTGCCGGGTGCTTCTCTGGATGTATGAAAAACTTTGCCAGGGTGTTTCCCTCCTGCCGAGAGCTTCCTCTTTGCTGGGAAGACCTCTCCTCATTCGAATCCTTCTATATTATCTGATTTGCCTTGGGCTGATCTTTCTCCCGAAAAAAATTTCTTCTGTTTCCTCTAAAAAGGGAACTCTGATTTTCTGCCTGCTGTTTGGTTCCCTGCTGCCGGTTTTGCTCCTTCCTCTTCCCCATAATGAACTGAAAATTACCGTAGTAGATGTAGGCCAGGGAGACTGTACCCTGATCTGTCCCCCGTCAGGCACCACCATCCTGATTGACGGCGGCAGCTCTGATCTCTCTCAGGTAGCCCAGGATCGCCTGATTCCCTTTCTGGAATCTCAGGGAATCGGGGAACTGGATTATGTCTTTCTATCTCACAGTGATGCAGACCATGTAAATGCACTGGAAGGCTGGCTGAAAGACGGACATCTCATCGGCACCATCATTTTGCCGGAATTAAACCAGACTCTTTCCCAGGAGTCTTCCTATCAGGGGATCCTGCAACTGGCAGACACCTATCAGATTCCTCTTCTAACCTTTCATGCCGGAGATTCCTGGCAGGAACAGGAGCTTTCCCTCCTCTGTCTGGGACCCCAGGCTGCTGATTCTAAAGAAGGCTCCTCCTATGGTTCTCTGAATGCTGCCTCTATGGTACTTTATCTGGAATATGAAGGAATCCGCATTCTGTTTCCCGGAGATTGTGACGAGGAGGGGGAAACCTTCCTGCTCCAGGAATTAAAAGAGCGTAATCTCTCCTGTGACATTTTAAAAGCTGCCCACCACGGTTCCCGTACGGCTACCAGTACGGAATTGCTCCAACAGCTACAGCCATCCCTCTGTCTCATTAGCTGCGGCGTTCAAAATACCTATGGTCATCCCAGTCCGGAGATGCTGGCTCGTCTGGAAGAAAAGGGGATTCCCTACTATGTTACTGCCAGGCAGGGCGCTCTTTTTCTTACCATCCGACATGGGAAAGTACGGTTTCAAACCATGCTGCCACCCTAACTACTCTCATCCTGATTACTATCTTCATGCTGTCCTCCTAATTTCCTGGCTCCTAATTTCCTGGATGTTGTCGTCCTAATTTCTGCTTGTCATATGGTTTTGAATACTATATAATGTGACATAGAGGTGAAAATATCATGAATCTGGAAGAATTGTATCAGGAATTACTGTCTCATATTGAATATCTGGACTATGTACAGTCCGACGATATTCCTCCCATTAATCTTTATATGGATCAGGTGACTACTTTTATGGAGAACCACCTTGAGCGGACCAGACGGTATCCGGAGGATAAGGTTCTCACGAAAACCATGATCAATAATTATACCAAAAATGATCTGCTTCCTCCCCCTGTGAAAAAGAAATATTCCAGGGAGCATATTCTTTTGCTGATTCTGATTTATTATTACAAAAATATTCTGTCCATCAGCGACATTAAGACAATATTGCAGCCCTTAACCAGGGATTATTTTCAGTCGGAGGGAGATCTCTGTCTGACAGACATTTATGAGGAATTGTTCTCCAAGGGTGAGCTGCAATTACAACAGGTGCAGCAGGACCTGGGGCAGATGAAAGAAGCTGCCTCTCAGGTTTTTACCGATTTGGAAGAACCGGAGCGGGAAAAGCTGCAGCGATTTGCTTTTCTCAGCTTTCTCAGTTTTGATGTGTACATGAAAAAGAGAATGATTGAATCTATCGTAGATGAAATGGCATCTGAGAATGATACGAACAAAAAGAAAGAGTGATCAACTTTCCTGATCACTCTCTTTTTTTGTTATATGTAATCTTTCAAAGACCATGTCATATCCGTCACTGCCATAATTCAAAGATCGATTTACCCGACTGATGGTTGCGGTAGAAGCACCGGTCTGCTCTGCAATTTCCAGATATGTTTTCTTTTCCCGCAGCATCTTCGCCACCTCATATCGCTGAGATAAAGAAAGCAGCTCGTTTATGGTGCATACATCTTCAAAAAAGGCATAACACTCTTCCATAGACTGTAACGACAGAATCGCCTCAAAAAGATGGTTCACTTCTGCTGTCTGAATCTTCTTATTCATTGTCTCCTCCTTGTTTCCACCCCGATGAAATCCTTCCCTTACGGTTCTCACCGCAATCACTCCTGTATCTAACGGAACTACTTTCACAGTTTAACATAGGAAAGTCTGAAAGTCCAGCATTCCTTGCACAATTTTCCAGTTTTCTTGCATCATTTTCCAATCTGCACCATTTTCCCTTTTCAGGAATACCCTATTATAAAATCACTTTCCTACGGGAGCAATATGAATGTAATCACACAGAATAAGCGTTTGCACAGTTTTCTGCTTTCCGGTCTTCTGATCCTGTCTCTGGGTCTGTCCGGATGCGGAAAAAGCAGTGAATACACGGAGGTTGTCCTAAGTGAAGTCGCCCACTCTATTTTCTATGCCCCTCAGTATGTGGCCATCCAGCTAGGCTATTTTGAGGAGGAAGGAATCCATCTGACAGTATCCAATGCCGGAGGTGCCGACAAGGTTATGACCGCCCTGATCTCCGGCGATGCGGACATCGGTTTTATGGGTTCGGAATCCAGTATCTATGTATATGCCGAGGGTGCTGAGGATTATGTGGTAAATTTTGCGCAGCTGACCCAGCGAGCCGGTAATTTTCTGGTATCCCGCGTACCCATGGACTCCTTTTCCTGGTCAGATTTAAAGGGAGCTACCGTTCTGGGAGGTCGTGCAGGCGGTATGCCGGAAATGGTCTTTGAGTATATTTTAAAGAAGAATGGTCTGGACCCTGCCGTGGATCTCACCATCGACCAAAGCATCTCCTTTGGCCTGACTGCTGCCGCCTTTACCAGCCAGGATGCGGATTTCACCGTAGAATTTGAACCCTATGCCACTCTTCTGGAGCAGGAGGGCAACGGATATGTGGTAGCTTCTCTCGGCGAGGCCAGCGGATATGTGCCCTATACTGCCTACAGCGTACAAAAAAGCTATCTGGATGACAATCCTCTTATTATCCAGGGCTTTACCAACGCCATTCAAAAAGGTCTGGACTATGTAAACAGCCACACAGCCGAAGAAATCGCCACTGTTATTGCTCCTCAGTTCCCGGAAACAGATGTGGAGACCATCACTACCATCGTGGAACGATATCTGGAACAGGACACCTGGAAGGCGGACACCATCTTTGAAGAAAGCAGTTTCCGCCTGTTGGAAAACATTCTGATGGAAGCAGGGGAATTGAAGGAGTCGGTTCCCTATGACGTATTGGTCAACACAGAGTACGCCGCCGCTGCCGCCGGGAAGTAAGTTTTCTGGCATCAGGTGGAGGGCTATGTTTTTCGGTTCCCATAAACGCAAAAATGAATGCTATCGTTTATTTTGTGTCCATGGGTCCCTTGTCTCATGATAAAAAAAGCTGCCGCTTTCCGACTTCTCAGCCGTGAAAGCGACAGCTCCAACGAATACTCAATATACTTTAGCTGCCTCGTCTAGATGTCATTTCCTGATGTCGTACCTTGATGTCATTCCCTGATGTCTCGTCTTAGTTGCCATTGACTATTCGTTTGATTGTATTGTAACAAATTTATTTTCTTAATACTAGGATAAAAACCCACAAACTTTTTGTAAATTTTTTCCATTCTATAGACATTTTTTGTCATTTTTCAAAATTCACAACAGTAAATGGAAAAATATTTTCTGTTTATAAAGCCTTATTTTTCCGGCACTCCAGCATCTGAATCAGCTCTTCTTCTCCATCCATAATTCTTCTGACAGAGATGCTTCGCTGACAGCGTTTGGCATTTTCTTCAAATCCGGGGATTTCTCCCAGATTGCCGTTTTCCATAGGGAGCTCATTCTTTCTCATACGGGCTTCCCCATACCAGACATAGGCTGTTACTTCAATGCTGTGGCTTTTTACCTGGTAATCCGTTACCTTCCAGACCTTGTAAAAATGATATCGAACACCGTCTTCTCCATAATCGGCATCCCAGTTTACAAACCAGACCGTATCATCCTTGATAAATACTCTCTGGGTGCCGGATATGGTCAATCCTCGAATTAACAGTAAATACGCAGGGAAAAATCCGCATACCAGCACAATGAGAACCAGCGCCACAATCCCCTGCATGGTCTGGGGCACCAAACCGGATATCATCAGGCCACAGCCCAACACAAACAGTGCCGTATCTCCCAGGGCCAATGCCCATAATCGCCCCTGATAAGCGAACTTCTTTTTATGATTGATCGTGCATTCCATCTTTATTCCTCTTCTCGCAAAACATCTGCCAGCTCTTTTAATTTTCTTAATCTATGATTGACTCCGGACTTTCCTACGGGAGGATTCAGACGATCCCCCAACTCCTTGAGAGAGATCTCCGGTTCATTGAGTCTGGCCACAGCGATTTCCCGCAGCCCGTCAGGCAGACTCTCCAGGCCCTTTTTATTTTGAATCAGAAGAATATCCTCCACCTGCCTGGCTGCTGCCGATGTGGTTTTGGAAATGTTGGCCGTCTCACAATTTACCTGTCTGTTGACAGATTCCCGCATTCCCTTTAATATCCGTATATTTTCCATTTCCATGAGGGCATGAGAAGCTGACATCACTCCCAAAATATCGACGATTTTCTCGCTCTCTTTGATGTAAACCACCAGATACTTCTTGCGAGGTATGACGTGAGCCTCTATCCCAAAGGAGGACATGACCTCCCGAATCTGCTCTGCCTTTTCCCTCTCCGTACAGGCAATTTCAAAGTGATATCCTTTCTCCGGATTGCTCATAGAACCGGCTGCCAGAAAAGCGCCTCGCAGAAAGGCTCGCCTGCAGCAATCCTTTTGTAAGAGAATCTGTCCCGGAATCCACTGGTCTTTCTCCGCCAAAGGTGCCATATGGATTCCTGTCCACAGGCGTTTCAACGCCTCTTCTCCGTTGATCTCCAATCTGTACACTCCGCTCTTTGGCATCCAGGAGCTGCGTCTTGCGGAAACCTCCGCCGTGATGTGAAAAAGCTTCTTTAACAGGGTAAAGCATTTTCTGGCTGCTGCCAGATTCTCTGTATGGAAAACCAGAATCTGATCCCCTGACTGGGTACGAAGCAGTTGCCCATTCAAACTCAGCATAGCTGCCAGCTCTGCCATCTGACAGTGGCGTGCTGTACTGTTTACTTCCGCCAACTCATCCTTTACATCGGAAGAAAATGACATCAGTCTATAACCTCCACTTCCAGCTCCAGATCTACTCCGGAGTTGTTTTTTACCTTCTCTTTCACTTGTCTGCACAGTTCCAGCACATCAGCTGCCAAAGCATGGCCCCGGTTAATGACGAAACCGGCATGTTTCTCCGATACCTGGGCATCTCCCACCGTCAGTCCCTTTAATCCTGCCTCATCGATGAGCTGGGCTGCAAAATATCCCTCCGGTCGTTTGAATGTGCTTCCTGCACTGGGATACTCTAAGGGCTGTTTTTCTCTGCGGCTGGCGGCAAAGGTCTCCATCTGTCTGCGGATCTTTTCTTCCTCCCCCTGCTCCAGCGTAAAGGCAG
>CAYMSZ010000100.1:0-6743 GCA_964393285.1 uncultured Lachnospiraceae bacterium
CAAGATTAGGTAAGTAGTGATACCAGAACCACATTGCCACCAATGCCATTCCCATTAGCGCTCCTGTTTTGGAGGCCGTCAGACCATATAGCAACAGATTTAACACGAAAATAATGACCATGTGGGGCCATTTTATTTGGTCGAAATAAGCTCCCACGCCTAACAAAATAACTCGAAAAAAATATAAATGCAATTGATTAGGGTGTCCATATCCCAGGCAATAACGGGCTTCCACTCCTCCTCGTCCATAATCTTTTTCCAGGATGGCAATATCACCTTTTCCCAAAAGAGAGGAGATCGTCACCATTGCAAATCCCAGGAGTGCCATCCAGAACATTCCTTTTAAAATATCGTCAACCTTTACATCTTTCATGGAAATGATGACTAACACATTGAAAAGCCATGTCATATCTTTGCCTGTAAGGGAAGACATGGCAGCGACGGCCAGTAGTGCTGCGCTTATGACGATTTCACGCTTATCATAATCTGTACATATAATTTTCAAAGCAAGTAACCCATATAGGCTTATGCTTAACAGACTATTGCTCCTGCCTAATGTATATTTTACAAACAGATTCAGTCCGTAAAGACAAAGTATCATATAGGCATAAAGCGTATTATTTAAAACATCCGATGTCCTTTGTCTGTATTTGATCATCTTTTCCATTGGGTCTGCACCTCATATCTGTTTTTCATTTCCTGACTGTTTTCTCTTGTGATAGAACAACCACATCCCGCTCAACCCAACATATACAACCATGCCGGTGATGATTTGAATGAATGTAATATAGATAGAACAATCCTCCCAGAGATTTCCTACCATCCGAACGCAGAAATACATGATCCCCGCAAAAATACCGTAAGGAAGAATCTCTCGTATATACTCCCAAATTTGGATATCCTGCCGTACCGATGCTGTTTTGTAAACCATAACCAATGCTTCTGAAAATATCGTCCCACACACTGCTCCCATGATTCCATAACGGGGTATCATGACCAGATTGGCTACTACATTCACTGCTGCTGTCAAGAATGCCGATTTGACCAGGATGGTATCTTTTTTCATGGGTATGATACATTGCTTTTGTATCACATCTGTCCATGCCATGAATAAGATAATTATCACCAGATATTTAAGCATCACGGCACAGTAGGAAAATTCTTCTGCCAGATACCAGGGGATCATTTTTTCGCTGATTGCCATGAGCCCCAGACAGATAGGGAATGCGATCATCATGGTGATTTGCATGGTATTCTTTCGATATTTCTCAGCTTCCTGATAGTTCCCCTGTCTGCTCAGTCTGCTAAGCCTCGGCATCATTACCACCGTCAATGATGTCACAATGCCATAGGGCATTTTGGCAATCCCTTCTGCCGATCCATATAGCCCTACTGCATCCATTCCCATCATCTGTCCCAACATGATTCGGTCTATTGTTGCATAGATCTGCACTCCTATGGTAGGTAAAAATAAGAGTAAAACAGGCTTGATATGCTTTTTTACAAAAGCAATCCCTACTTTCCTCCAATCCACATACTTGCGGCTAAAGGGCCACATAACAATTTGAGAGAGAAAAGCGGATCCTGCCATAATGACGCAATAGATCAGCGTATCCTCCTGACTGTGAATCAGCGTGAATATGGACACTACCGTAATGAGTTTAATCAATGTATTCCGGAATACGATTTTATCAAATTCTTCCAGACCATAAAAAAGCCAGGTAATATCTGTCGCATAGGAAAGGATGAAAAATGTCTGCACCAGAAATAATGATCTCAGCTGTCCTCCTGCCACTGCCGTGTAAATCAAATATACCATCACAGAAAGCAGCGAAGCTCCCATCTGAATGCAGTACAGTCCGCTAAATACCTTCGATAATTCTGCCCGGTCTCCTTTGCTGACAGCGCATTCACGATTTCCGTATGTGTTTAATCCCAGCATACAGACCATAGCAAAATATCCTGCTATTGCATAGGTATACTGGTATTGTCCCAGTCCTTCTTTCCCCAGTGTCCGGCTCAGATACGGGGAAGTCATCAAAGGAGTCACTATGGTCAATATCTGATAAAAAATATGATAGATAAAGTTTTTTACAATCTTTTTGTCTGTTTTTTGCATGTATTTTCTCTGTCTTTATTTCATTTTTATTTTATACAGGACCCAGGATACTACATTTTTTAATGCCAGCCCTTCTCCTCGGATATCATAGTCTATGTCTGCCATATTTTTTTTCGTTGTTTTGGCAGTGATTTCTGTTTCTCCCACTTTGTATAGTTTAAAATCATCTCCTGCCACCTGGCATCGTATATTTGCTTCTAACGGGCGTAACTGTAACCCGTATGTCCTTTCAGGTACCAGAGATGGCTGGTTATTAGCCGTTAACCAATATGGCTTTCCCATATTTCCCGGTTTACTTCCATATAAGTCTACACACAGGTCTTCCTCTTCTACGCCCAGCATGGGGGCCAGATTCATGCTTTCGAAAAAGCCATCATATCTTACACTCTCTTTACAAAAGGGCTCCAGACGATACTCTTTTTTTACTGCCATTTGCATGGGAACCTGATAACGCCATGATGTTTTTTTGCTATGTTCACCCTGATCTGAATAATTGGTCGTCAGAGAGTCATATGGATAAACAAAATATTTCTGTTTCAGAATACAATATGCAATATGGAATTTCAGCCAGGATGACTCCGGCCACTGTTTCACTACCCCCGGAATGGCGGGAAGTTCCCACAGAGCTTTGCAATCTTTCTCACTGAGAGAATCATACCATTCCAAAAAAGCAAACCATTGGTGCTTCATCCATATCTGACCCCAGGATTGAGCAAACTGCATATAGAACACATCGGAATCCATCCGCATGGGTTCAAAAATCCGGTCTGTCAGTACATTCCAGCCATGGGAATAGAGAGAAATTCCTGCAATTTGCTCCTCCCCCTGATAGAAAGAGACCGTCTCTTTCATATACTGATAAAAGCCGGGAGCCGCATACAGGTCATCTTCAAATACGGCAATGGCATCATATTCATGCAAATAGTCTCCGCATTGTAAGACATGCCTACGCAATCCCTGTTTCTCCGGGAAGGTTCGAATCTGTTTGTCCCCATGATTCCATGCAAAAGATTCGGCTGCGTTCTTTACTGCATCCTCTCCGCTATCATCAATACTGATAATCAAAGGAATCTGATCCCCATCATATTCTGCCCGGTTCAATGAATCCAGCAGACGCAGAAGGCTCTCTGTCCTGTTATAGGCAATCACCACAATCGCATACTTGTTCATTTTACTCCTTTACCAATCGCAGCCACTGATCTAACTGATCCAAATTTTCAAATTGTTCTGCATGTTCTTCAATCCACTGTCTGTCTCTGTTCCACCACTGCAGTCGCATTAACTTTTCTATCTGCTCTTCTGTAAATCGTTTTTGAATTTCCCTGGCCGGTACGCCTCCTACAATGGTATAAGCCGGTACATCCCTGGTCACCACAGCTCCTGCTGCCACAATTGCTCCATCTCCTATTGTGATTCCTTCCATTAAGATGGCTCCGGTTCCGATCCAAACGTCATTGCCAATTACAATGAAATACGGCTCAGCTTCCCTGGCATACTTGTGATTGGAATATTTTTGTCTGCTTACATATGTTTTTCCGGATACCGTATCTGTAGAAAAGAAAAAGGGGTGCGTAGACATAAATGTGTGGGAAGGATGATTGCCCTCTGCCATTTTTACATGGGCCCCAATGGAGGTATAGCGTCCTATTTTGCAGAAATCCAATCTGGTATCATTGGCCAGGTAAGATCCATATCCCATAACAGAATCTTTCAGTGCAGCGTGTTTTCCCAGATAGTTCTGTCCCTCAAGGACTGTGTTCTGGTTGATTCTGCTGTATGGGCCAAATTTTGCTCCTGTTTTTCGACGCATTTTTTCTTTCCACCATAGATTTCGAATCACTTCCATCCGATTTTACTCCCCATTTCTATCTGTTCCGTTTAAAAATCATCTTTCTTATTTTTTCTCTCAGTCCTTTATTGCTCTTAATTAGCTGCAGCATTCGCCCTCGCACCGGATATGCCTCCATCACGCAGCGATCTACTTCCCCTCGTACTTTTTCAAAATTCTCCGGTTCTGAACTGACTCCTGTCCTGTCATAGACAGAGATCGCAACGGGGATATGTCTCATGACTGCTCCCTGTTTCTGGCATTGCATGAGCCACTTTCGGTCTGCCGCATACCGGTAAGTAAGGTCAAAGGGATGCTCTTGCAGGAGTTTTTTCCTGGCGATGATTGCCTGGTGGCAGATCATTTTACTCATTAAAAAATACCAGCTGTTGATTTTTATTCCCTGATAGCTGACATAGGTTTGCTTTCCATGATCCTGTTCATAGTAATCCCCGTACAGAATGTCCGGTTTTTCGCTTTCCAACACGGCAGCTGCCTTCTGCAAAGTGTCCGGCTTGGCCAAAACATCTCCTGCATTCAGAAACAGAATGTAATCTCCATGGCACAGTCTTGTTCCTTTGTTCATGGCATCGTAAATTCCCTGATCCTTCTCGGATATTGCAATCTGAATATCCTCTCCATAGGAATCCACCAATTCCATGGTTCCGTCTGTAGAACCTCCATCTATTATGACATATTCTAAATCGACATTGGTCTGCTGACGAACCGATTGTATGGTCTTTTCTAATTGGTCCACTGCCTGATAACATACTGTAATGACCGATAGCTTCATATCTTATCCTTTTCTCCGATAAACTGCCTGCAATGTTCGCTGACCCAGATATGACAGCAGCAGCACTCCTTTATTTTTCCACCTGACCTGAGGATCGAACAGTACCTGCAGGCGATACTTCCGAATATTATGGGCCACCTGCCGTTCCTTCTCGTCTCGTAGTCCCGGTGGCATCTTGATCCACACAAATACATTAGACCAAACAAACCTTGAAATAGCGGCCCCTCGCAGAGTGGGATACATTCTCGTCACATAGTCCACCAATTGCTGGGTAATCTCTACATACTGGTATGTTGCCTCCTGATAAGAAGCCCGCATGGTGCTTCCCGGTCTCTGATAATAGCCATACTTAATGGCATCGGCGTAGACTACCCGCTGTGCCTGTCCCACTACCTGAGGGATTGCCAAAGTATCCTCATAGAGAGTTCCCTCCGGAAATCTTACAGTGTCAAACAGCTTTTTTCGATACAATTTACACACAGGTCCTGTGGTAAAATATTTTTGATACAGCAGATATTTCAAAGCGTCTTCTCCACTCCAGCTATATCGTTTTCTCTCTGCTGTGGGTAAAAAAGTATCATCCCCGGTAGCCACATAATTGCAGATGGATACATCTGCATGTTCTTCCTGCAGCTGCCTGTATAAAAATTCGATGTGATCCACGGATATCATGTCATCGCTGTCTACGAACAGTAAGTACTTCCCTTCTGCACGATCTATCCCCATGTTACGGGCAGCAGAGGGACCTCTGTTCTCTGTATGCCATACTTTGATACGGTCATCCCACTTTGACAAATCGTCACATATTTTGCCGCTGGCATCTTTGGATCCGTCGTCTACTAAGATAATTTCCAGATTTTTGTAGGTCTGCTTCTGAATGGACTCCACACATCGCTGCAGATAGTTTTCTACATTATAAACAGGCACAATGACACTAATCAGCTCTTCTTGCATCTTTTATCTCCAATATCTTATCTGCCAGCGCCTGAGGGTTCCCCATGGGAACATAGTAGATGTCCTCATCGGTTTCTGCAAACAGTTCCCGATTGGCCGGGCCATCTCCCAGGATCACAGGTTTGCCCATGGACCGATAAATGTAGGTTTTCCCCGGGATGGTTCGTCTGGCTTTCTCTATGGTTCCGCTGAAATGGCCTGCCAGACACAGATCTGCATACTCAATATACTCTGCCAGTTGTTCCTGAGGAAGCCAGTCAATATACTGAATCCGGTCTGAGCACACAGGTTTCAGCTTCTTCCCAAGAGGACCGATCATATAAAAATACAGGTCTGTTTTGTCCTTTAATAAGTCCAAAGCCTTCAGAATCACATCTACTCCCTGGAGAGGCAGGACAGAGCCAAAATACAGTACCACAAAGGAATCTGCCAGCTTCTCAGGCTTCTGGAATCCCCGGGGATGATAGATCCGGGTGTCTGCTTCCAGGTATAATACCTGGGTTTTCTCTGTGCCGTCTCCAAACTCCGTACAGAAATAGGTTTCATCTGCTATGGTGTCTGCTATCACATGGTCTGCCAGGCGAAAGGTCCGCCGGTCCAGCCAGTGAATCATTTTTGCCGGTAAGCTTCCTGCTTTTATTTTTTTTCTGTCATTCACCAGTGTATCATATACGGAGATAAAGAAATCGATGGTCACTCTTTTTCCCCGGAATTTCCACCAGAATATGGGTAAAATCAGCTGAGGGGCGAATCCGATCATGATCTCATCATAGGCTTTGACAGAGAAAAACAAAAGTCGGCTATAAATCTCCATCAAGCGTAATGGATAATTCTTATGAGTCGAATGCAGGAGATCCACTTCATTGCCCTGCTCCTGCAAAAGGCGGATCTCCTGTGTGTTGCGAATGTAATCGATATTTTTCGTAGTAATAAACAGTATTTTCATGGTCACATTATTTTCTCTTTAATATGGGCTTCATTATACCGATTATGATAGGTGGCATCTACCAGCATATCTCCGATGAATCCGGTGGAGAACATCTGGACAC
>CAYMSZ010000101.1:0-6723 GCA_964393285.1 uncultured Lachnospiraceae bacterium
TGGTAGCATCACCCTCACAACGGTATTCATTAAGGCACTCCTGGTGAAGCTTTCTAAGCCAGTAATAGTTGTCACAACTTTCCCAACCAAATTATTTGTTGGATATATTATCCCAAAATCAGAGGGAAGAATCTATATATTCGCTATGAGACGTATACCTTACAGGAATACTTCCGTTCGCACAGTATATACGAAAATGGCAGATTTCGCAATCCTCTTTCCTTAAAATCCGAAGAGGATCTGATTTCTGCCATTTCCAATACTTGCTGCCTTATTTTTTGACGTATCGTCTTTTGACGCATTATTTTTTGGTCTTACTGCGAACCTCTCTTTCATAGCTATGGATTCGCTGGATTTTATGATAGGCTTCTTCTCCGGGGAAATAAACCGGATTCATCTGATTCCCGGACTCTTTATACATGTTTACCACATCCATGGCGTCCTGGTACACATCCTCGATATACATGGTACCATACATTTTTGAGGGGATCATATAATAGGGCACCTTGTTGCCATATCGTTCAATATAGGCCGGTACCTGATAGAACAGGTGGGGACAACACATAACCACATCCACCTCATCCCAATGCTCATGGGACATATCAAAAGGACAGAAGGTTACCTCCATCTTATCCTGATACCCCTTTTCCTTGATCTGATCCTTTACCTTGGAGGACATAAAATAGCTGGAAAAGCCTCCTCCGCAGCATACCAATACACGCAATTTCTTGTCCATAGCACCTTATCTCCTTATTCTGTATTCGGCGCAGACCAAAATCATCTGTCCGTATCTTTCCTTCTCAGAGGTCAGTTTTGTAAGCCAACTATACCACATTTATAAAACTTACACAACGAAATGATTTAGGAGCGGATGTGGGACTATGGGCGGGACTATGGGCGATGCGGAACAAAATCCCTCTTCTACGCAGTCAGCTCCTGGTAAAACACATCCAGTTTTCCCAGATAAGGCTGTTTCCATGGCTTTTGCTTTCCACAATAATGAATCACCACAGCATTCTTCCGAATCCAGTCCAGATCAATTTTTTCATGGCTGTGATCCAGGTTATAAATGGACAGAACCCGATCACTCAGGTTATATTTCATGGTATCCAGTATCCCTATTTTGTCACCATACAGTGCTGTGATAATATCCTGATCCGGCAAGGCGAGGTAATGCTTTCTCTTCTCCACAAAGGAACGCACCGTTTCCATATCCTGTTTCTCCCGAAGGGTCTCCAGGTTCAAAAGCATCACTCCTGTGTTCACATAGGTACTCTCTTCTTCCATCCCCAGACGATACTGGTTCATTTTGTTCAAAAACTTTTTTACATGGGTACAGGCCAGAATATCCTTTCCTTTAAAATCCATGTCATACAGTTCATTCAACGGATTGATTACAATGACATCCCCATCCAGGTACAGAATCCGGTCCAGTTGCCGAGGCAGGAATGAAGGTGCAAAAATGCGATAATAAATCTGGCGCGGATAGCGTTCCCGTTCCGGGAAAGATTCAAAAAGCATGGGATCCACATATTGAAAATGGAGTCGTACCTGATGGTCTTCTAACTGAGCCCGCAATGTGTCCTGATCCTCTTTTTGCAGATCAGAATGAAGGATGTAGATATCATAGCCATCCCTGGAAGGAAACCGGGCTATGGATCGGATACTGTCTGTCATGTGCTCCGCATATCCTCTGTCTACTGTAAATAATATGTTCATTTTCCCCACCCCTTTTTATGCTTTCAGCATTTTTCTATAATACCTGGCATACATGGCAAACGTCAGCGCCATAAAGACGCCGCTACACAAAATCAGCAGATTGACTACGGTTTTCGGAAGATCCGGAAAAATAATCAATATCGCCATAACGATGTAAAATACCGTTGTATTGACCTTCCCATACCATTTTGCTCCGTCATTTGCCTGTGTTTTTACCACCATCCTGGCTCCCATAATGATCATATAGCTCTCTTTCACCAGGAAAAGTAACAACAATGCCCTTGTCAATTTATATTCGGAGGAAAGACAGATGAGAAGCACGCCCTGGGTTACCTTGTCGGCAATCGGATCCAGAATTTTACCCAGTTCACTTACCATATTAAATTTTCTGGCAATCTTCCCATCCAGCAGATCCGTAACGGCAGACAAAATCAAAATGCCGGTTAGAAGCACCCAGTTTTCCTTGATTCCTCCGCATTTCCAACAAATTACCAAAAACAGTGCGGCAAGAACCAGACGAAATACACTGAGCAGATTTGGTATCGTAAATATTTCTTTTTTTGTTAGCAGACCGGATATCCAGCCGACATATTGCCCGATAACTGTATCTTTTTGTGGTTTCACAGTGTTTCCCTCCTGTTTTCTGTCAGCGTTTTCAACCTTAAAAAGCGGGAACAGAACCCGTTATCGGTTCAATATTTCCATAAATTCTTCTCCTGTGATGGTCTCACGCTCATACAGGTACAGAGCCAGTTCATCCAGCTTTTCCCGGTTAGATTGCAGGAGGGCCACTGCCTTTTCATGCTGCTTTTTCACAAGAGTCACCACCAGATCATCAATCTGCTTCTGGGTTTGGGCAGAACAAGCCAGCGAGGTATCTCCTCCCAGGTACTGGTTTGTCACAGTCTCCATTGCTACCATATCAAACTCATGGCTCATGCCATAGCGAGTGATCATAGCCCGGGCCAGCTTTGTGGCCTGTTCAATATCATTGGATGCTCCTGTGGTAACAGAGCCAAATACAATCTCTTCTGCTGCTCTGCCTCCTGTGTAGGTAGCAATCTTGTTTTCAATCTCCTCCTTGCTCATGAGATAGTGGTTTCCTTCCTCTACCTGCATGGTGTAGCCTAATGCTCCGGAGGTTCTGGGCACAATGGTGATCTTCTGCACCGGAGCTGAATGAGTCTGCATAGCTGCTACCAGAGCATGACCAATCTCATGGTATGCTACAATCCGTTTTTCTTCATCGGTGAGAATGGCATTTTTCTTTTGATAGCCGGCAATAACCACCTCAATGCTTTCTTCAAAATCTTCCTGTCCGGCATACTTTCTACCATCTCGTACCGCACGCAGCGCAGCCTCATTGACGATATTGGCCAGTTCTGCACCGGAAGCCCCAGAGGCCATTCTGGCAATTTTGGCAAAATCCACTCTTCCATCTACCTTGATCTTTTTGGCATGAACCCGCAGGATTTCTTCTCTGCCTTTCAGATCCGGCAGTTCTACCGGCACTCGTCGGTCAAATCTTCCAGGTCTGGTCAGGGCAGGGTCCAGAGATTCCGGTCGGTTTGTGGCTGCCAGTATAATAACTCCGGTGTTTCCCTCAAAGCCATCCATCTCTGTCAACAGCTGATTGAGTGTCTGCTCCCGTTCATCGTTTCCGCCCAGATTGCCATCTCTCTTTTTACCAATGGCATCAATCTCATCTATAAATACAATACAGGGAGCTTTTTCCTTCGCCTGTCGGAACAGATCCCTCACCTTGGATGCACCCATTCCTACGAACATCTCAACAAATTCCGAACCGGACATGGAGAAGAAGGGTACATTGGCTTCGCCTGCCACCGCCTTGGCCAACATGGTTTTGCCGGTACCGGGAGGGCCCACAAGAAGGATACCTTTTGGCATGGAAGCGCCGATTTCCTTGTATTTTCCCGGATCATGCAGATAATCTACAATCTCCTTTAAATTTTCTTTGGCCTCATCCTCTCCTGCCACATCAGAAAACTTAATCCCCTCTGAAGATTTCACATAAACCTTTGCATTGCTCTTTCACATACCAAAAGACATAATGTCATTTCCGTTTCCCATACGATCCATCATTTTTTTAGAAGTAATCTGTCCGATTCCGATGAAAATCGCCATAGGCAGAATCCAGTTCAGCAAAATGGTCTGGAAAGGGGAGGCTGTCTCCACAATCTCTCCGGAAAAAGTTACTCCTGCCTCATAGAGCCGTTCCGTCAAAGTAGGATCATTCACAGGTGCTGTTTTATAAATCGTGTTGCTTTCCTTGGTGGTAAACAGAATCTGATTATCCTGTATCTGCACATTGTCCAGCTCCTTGTTTTCAATCATGGTCATAAAGGAACCATAGTCCACCTCCACGATCTGACGGCTGGCGATATAGGGCATCAGCACAAAGTTAACCACCATTAAAATCAATATCACCACGCTGTAATAATAAATCAATGGCTTTTTTGGTTTATTGTTGCGATCAATACTCATACCTTTTCTCCTTTCTGCAACTGAGACAGCTTCTTCTTAGTTTCAATGATCTGGTCTACCAGATCACTGATTTCCCGATCTTCCCGTTCTGCCACTTCCAATATCTGTTTTCCCACTGTACAGTAATGATCGGTCAAGGTAGACTCCATCTCTTCCAGGGAATGTTGTAACCGCTGTACCTTTGCATCCGTTTCCTGTTTTGATTTTTCTTCCATACTTGCTCCTTTCTTTCCCAGTTTCAACTCCCGCAGAGTACCTTAGGCTTCCCTGTGTCTGTCTCTGCTACCAGTCTACTTTCTTTCTGTTTTTAAAACAATTTACAAAAACAAAGAGGTGTTCATTTCTGAGCATTTTCAAAAAAATGTCCAGTTTTTCGGAATGTCTTTTTGCAAAAAATATTCTTGAGAAAACATTTCTGTTCCTGTAAAATAGAACGAAACAAGGTACAAATGGACACCGGGCAACTCATAAAATGAGACCTTTTTATACAGATTTTCCTGGGGGGGATTTAAATGGAGAAACAAACAGAATCTGCAAAAAGTTTGCAGACCAAACGCATTCTTGCCACACAGCTGATGCTGCTTCTGGAAACACAAAGTTTTAAAAAGATTTCCGTTAATGATATCTGTCAAAGTGCACTAATCAGTCGTTCCGCTTTCTATCTGCACTTTGTCGATAAGTATGATTTGCTGCGCTATTGCGTAGAAACGGAGCTTCAGCGCTGGGAAGATGTCATGCAGACCTCCGATATTGACAGCTTTTTGGTATTCACTCTCCAATCCATTTTGGAAAAGAAAAAATTTTACTATAACACTTTGGTAGCAGAACCCAATCAGGAGCTGACTGATATTTTTCAAAATCTGTTTTCCCGTTTCTTTACATTCCGTATTGAAGAGCTGAAAGCCCAAGGGCATCTCATGCCCGGTACAACTTCTGTAATCAGTGCTTTTTATGCCGGTGGCATTGTCTGCTCCACGATACAGTGGATTCGAAATGATTTTGACTGCCCTATTGAAGAGATGGCCGCCTGTCAAAAATCCCTTCTCTCCGCTTTGGCACCCTAACAGACCATTTTTGCAAAAAAATCCCCTGACATACTGTCGGAAATGGATACCGACTGTTTGTCAGGGGATTTTGTTATCCCTGTCTTTTCATATGAGTCAAACGATATTTATCGATTATCTGGTACCGATGGTGGCGATATCAATCAGTGTCATGGAATCCTCCCCATTCTCCAGGCTCATGGCCAGAGCATTGGCAGTATCCAGGGCAGTGATGACATTAACACCGGTCTCAATGGCCGTACGGCGGATCTGGAAGCCGTCATTGCGGCTGTGTCCGGAGGTATCGGTAGGCATATCGATGACCAGATCGATGTGGTGGTCTAAGAGGAGATCCATCACTGTAGGAGAATCCTGATCCAGGCGATTCACCTTAAATGCAGGAACCCCGGCCTCGTTCAGCACCCTGGCAGTTCCTCTGGTGGCATAAATGTCATAGCCCAGATTGTGGAACCGTCTGCCTACTTCCACAGCTTCCTCCTTGGAACCATCGGCAATGGTCATAATCATCCGCTTATACTTCGGCAGGTTCACTCCGGCTCCCATAAAGGCCTTATGCAAAGCTTCCTGGAAGGTGGTGGCGATACCCAGGCATTCTCCGGTGGACTTCATCTCCGGTCCCATGGCGATATCGGCGCCCCGCAGCTTTTCAAAGGAGAACACAGGCATCTTAATGGCAATATAATCTGCCTCCGGCTGTACGCCAGGCTCATAGCCCATATCACGGATTTTCTCACCCATAATGGCGCGGCAGGCCAGCTTGACAATAGGAATGCCGGTCACCTTACTGATATAGGGAACGGTACGGCTGGAGCGAGGGTTTACCTCGATAACATATACCTTTTCATCTGCCACGATAAACTGGATGTTAATCATACCCAGAACATGGAGAGCTCTGGCCAGTCTCTCTGTATAATCGCCAATGGTCTTCTTTACCTGCTCTGACAGAGTCTGGGCAGGATATACGGAGATACTGTCTCCGGAATGGACACCGGCTCTCTCAATGTGCTCCATGATACCGGGGATCAGAATATCCTCCCCATCACAGATGGCATCTACTTCTACTTCTTTTCCTACCAGGTACTTATCTACCAGGATGGGATGCTCCTGGGCAATACGGTTGATTACGCCAATGTACTGTATAATATCCTCATCGTCAATGGCAATCTGCATTCCCTGTCCGCCTAACACATAGGAAGGACGAACCAGAACCGGGTATCCCAGCTCATGGGCTGCTGCCAGAGCCTCCTCACAGGTAAATACCGTGTGTCCCTTGGGTCTGGGAATCTGGCACTGCTCCAATATCTGATCAAAGAGCTCACGATCCTCGGCAGCGTCTACATCCTCTGCCTTGGTACCAAAGATAGGAACACCCATCTTCATGAGACTTTCTGTCAGCTTGATGGCTGTCTGTCCACCGAACTGTACAATGGCGCCA
>CAYMSZ010000102.1:0-6681 GCA_964393285.1 uncultured Lachnospiraceae bacterium
GTCTCATAGCATCATTAGGGTTTAAAAAGGCATTGCCGGAAAGAAGTAAGCTATGACCATCCGTGAAATAACAGAGGAGCAGGAAAAACAGATATTGAGTCCCTATGCATCCCTCTCTGTAAACAGTCAGGGAAGAGACCGGGAGGAAGAACCCTGTGACATTCGAACTGTGTATCAGAGAGATCGGGATCGGATTTTGCACAGCAAGTCTTTTCGCCGTCTTAAGCATAAGACCCAGGTGTTTCTGGCACCGGAGGGAGATCATTATCGGACCAGATTGACCCATACCCTGGAGGTTTCCCAGATAGCACGAACCATTTCCAGAGCACTGCGGCTCAATGAGGATCTGACAGAAGCCATTGCATTGGGACATGACCTGGGGCATACTCCCTTTGGACACGCAGGGGAAGAGGCTTTGAATTCTGTCTGTCAGGAAGGCTTTGCCCATTACAAGCAGAGTGTTCGGGTGGTGGAAGTTCTGGAGAAAAAGGGAGAGGGCCTGAACCTGACAAAAGAGGTTCGGGATGGAATCCTCAATCACCGTACTTCCGGTCATCCTGCTACCCTGGAAGGACAGGTGGTGCGCCTGTCTGATAAGATTGCCTATATCAATCATGACATTGATGATGCCATTCGAGCCGGAATTATGTGTGAAAACAGACTGCCGAGAGAGCTGACAGACATTTTGGGACATTCTGTGAGAGATCGTTTGAACACCCTGGTTCATGACGTGATTTTAAATAGTCAGGATCAGCCCTCCATCTGTATGTCCCAGGAGGTGGAGACAGCCATGATGGAGCTGCGCAGATATATGTTTCAGCATCTGTATCTGAATCCCATGCCCAAGGGAGAAGACGGCAAGGCTCAGGCCCTGCTGGTGGCTTTGTTCCATTATTATATGGAGCGATCCGATGAATTGCCGGAGGAGTATCGTATGCTCCAGACCAGGCGAGGAGATTCCAAGGAGAGAGTGGTCTGCGATTATATTGCAGGAATGAGCGACAGCTATGCCATCGCTTTGTATGAACAATTATTTATCCCTACATCCTGGAAATAGGAAGGAGAGATATGTTTTATTCGGAAGATATCGTGGAGGAAGTCCGTACCCGGAATGACATTGTAGATGTGGTAGGACAGTATGTGCGGCTGCAAAAGAGAGGCAGCACATATTTTGGCTTGTGTCCTTTTCATAATGAGAAAACAGCATCCTTTTCTGTGACGCCTGCCAAGCAGATGTATTACTGCTTTGGCTGCCACGCAGGAGGCAATGTCATTACCTTTGTCATGGATTATGAAAATGCTACATTCCCGGAGGCTTTGAAAACTCTGGCAGATCGGGCAGGCATTGTCCTGCCGGAGCAGGCTCCTACAGAGGAAGAAAAAAGAGAACGGGATATGAAATCCGTTCTGCTGGAAATCAATAAAGTAGCAGGAAAATATTTTTATTATCAGATGCGCAATGACAGAGAGCAAAAGGCGTATCGTTATCTGACGGAGAGAGGCTTGTCCGATGAGACCATTCGTAAGTTTGGACTGGGCTATGCCAATCCGTATTCCAATGATCTGTATCAGTATCTGAGAAAACAGGGATACTCAGATGAGATATTAAAAGAGACAGGACTGGTGCGAATCGATGAGCGGGGCAGTTACGACAAGTTTTGGAACCGGGTCATGTTTCCCATTATGGATGTCAACGGCAGGATCATTGGCTTTGGCGGCCGCGTCATGGGAGAGGGAGAACCGAAATATCTGAATTCACCGGAAACAAAGGTGTTTGACAAAGGGAGAAATCTCTATGGCATGAATCTGGCCCGCAGTGCCAGGGAACCCTATCTGCTGATTTGTGAAGGCTATATGGATACCATTTCTCTTCATCAGGCAGGATTTCAGAATGCGGCAGCCTGTCTGGGAACAGCTATGACCCAGGCCCAGGCCAATCTGCTGAAACGGTATACCAGTCAGATTGTGCTGACCTATGACAGCGATGGCGCCGGCATTAAGGCCGCATTGCGAGCCATTCCTATCCTGAAAGAGGCAGGAATGACAGTCAAGGTTTTGAACATGAAGCCCTACAAGGACCCGGATGAGTTTATTAAAAATCTGGGAGCCGATGCCTACAGAGAACGGATTGAGCAGGCCAGCGGCAGCTTCCTCTTTGAAATCAGCCAGCTTTACGGGGAGTATGATATGAATGACCCGGAGAGCAAGACAAAATTTCACCGGGCTGTGGCATCCAGACTTTGCACCTTTACAGCAGAGCTGGAACGAAAAAACTATATGGAAGCGGTTTGCGATGTGTATCACATTCCCTATGACAGCATGGGGCAGCTGGTAAAGGAGGAAGCCAGACGGACCAGTCTTACCGGATTGACCAGAGAGGAAAGACCGGAAAAGCGGGAACGGAGACAGGAAAAGGAGGACGGCATTCAGATCTCTCAAAAGCTGTTGCTGACCTGGCTCATTGAAGCGCCCCAGCTGTATCACAAAATCAAAAACATTCTTTCTCCCGAGGATTTTACAGAGGATCTTTACCGGAGAGTGGCAGAGATGGTGTGGGATCAGCTGGAAACCGGTTTGGTGAATCCTGCCGGAATTGTGAATCATTTTATCAATGATGAGGAAGAATATAAGACAGTAGCAGGACTGTTTAATACCAGGCTTCGGGGAACCATGACCAGGGAAGAGCAGGAAAAGGCTTTTACCGAGACAGTCTACCGGGTAAAGAAGAACAGTCTGGATCAGAAAAGCCGCAGTGCGTCGGATATGTCAGTTTTGCAGGAACTCATTAAAGAGCAGGCTGCCTTGAATGCGTTGCACATTACATTTGACTGAGATAGGAAGCCCACATCCCCAGACGGAGAGACCATGGAGGTATGAATGGACGAAGGGAAAGAAAACCGCAGTTCAAAAGAGGAAAAGGATACCTATACCGAAGATTCGATTCAGGCATATTTGAGAGAAATCGGGTCCATCCCTCTGTTAAGTCAGGAGGAAGAAATTGCCCTGGGAAAACGGCTGAAAGCCGGAGATGAGGAAGCCAAACATCAGTTGGCGGTAGCCAATCTGCGCCTGGTGGTAAGCATTGCCAGAAGATATCGAGGAAGAGGCTTGTCCCTTATGGATATGGTCCAGGAGGGAAATATTGGCTTGATGCGGGCCTTAGACCGATATGATGTGGAGCTGGGATACAAATTCAGCACCTATGCCACCTGGTGGATCCGTCAGGCCATTACCCGTGCCATTGCCGACCAGGCCAGAACCATCCGGGTTCCGGTTCATATTGCTGAAAATTTAAGCCGCCTCCATCGCATATCCCGCAGGCTGACAGTAGAGCTGGATCGGGAGCCTACCCTGGAAGAACTGGCTCGGGAGATGGAATTGTCCGTAGACGAGGTCCAGGAGCTGGATCGGATTTCTCAGAATACCGTATCCCTGGAGTCTCCGGTAGGAGGAGAACAGGATAATTTGCTGTCTGATTATATACAGGATCAGAACGGTGCCATGCCTGTGGATGAAGTGACATTTCTTGCCATGCAAAACCAGATTCAACAGGCCCTGGATACCCTGTCAGAGCGGGAAAGACAGGTGTTGTGCCTGCGCTTTGGCCTGGAGGATGGAAATTTATATACATTAGAAGAGATAGGGAACCGCTTTGGCGTGACCAGGGAAAGAATCCGTCAGATTGAGACAAGAGCCCTGGGAAAGCTGCGTCAGCACAGCAAGGGGCGTTCCTTACGAGAATTTTTGGAGTAGCTTATGATTTTATCAAAACGTTTAACAGCCATAGCATCTCTGGTAGAGAAGGGAAGCTGTGTGGCAGATGTGGGATGTGACCACGGATATGTGCCTATCTATCTGGTAAAGCATCAGATTGCTGCCCGGGCCATCGCCATGGATGTGCGTACCGGTCCCTTACAGCGGGCAGCAGAGCATATCAAAGAATATGGAGTGGAAGATCAGATAGAGCTTCGCCTGGGAAATGGCCTGGATGCTCTGAATCCGGGAGAGGCAGATACCGTTGTAATCAGCGGGATGGGCGGTTATCTGATCCTTGACATTTTGACCAGAGGGGCGGCAGTGGCAGACACGATACCTCATTTGATCCTGTCTCCTCAGTCTGATATTCCGGCTGTGAGAATTTTTCTCCGGGAAAACGGGTACCGCATTGAAAAAGAAGTTTTTCTCAAGGATGAGGGAAAATATTATACCATTATGAGAGTTTGCCACGGAGAAACCAAACCGGGGCGTTACCTGGATGATTTGTATGGAAAATATCTGCTGGATCATGGGGATTCTGTATTGCAGGAATATCTGACCCGGCAAATTGCCAGATATGAGGCAATCCTGCCTGGTTTATGCCAGTCTGATAAAGAAGAAACCAGAAAAAGCGCAGAACGCATCCGGGAGGAATTAACCAATATGCGCCAGGCTATGGCGGTGATGCAGGATATCTGTGCAGAATAAAACATAAAGAAGGGTGATGAGAAGATGGAATGCAGAGAAATTTTGAAGGTAATCAATCAATTGTGTGATGTTTCCTATGCCTGTGATTGGGATAATGTAGGTCTCCTGGTGGGACGCATGGAGAAAGAGGTATTTCGTGTGACGGTAGCCCTGGATGCAGATGACCGGGCAGTGGATGAAGCCATTGCAAACGGCAGCGAACTGCTGCTGACCCACCATCCTTTGATTTTCCACCCCCAGAAGAATATTACCGATGAGACTGTCATCGGACGAAGATTGCTGAAGCTGATCCGTCATGATATCTGCCTCATTTCCATGCATACCAATTTTGATATTGCCCCCGGCTGTATGGCAGATCTGGCAGCAGACCGTCTGGGTCTTTGCAACCGGGTGCCCCTGGAGGTGACAGGGGAGGGAATAGAAGGACCTTATGGTCTGGGTGCAGTAGGCACGCCTAAGGAAGGAAGCCTTACCGTTGAAAAGCTTTGTGTTCTGGTAAAGGAAGCCTTTGGACTGGAGCGGGTACAGCTGTACGCACCGGAAGTCCCTGCAGAGGTGACCAGAATCGCCATTTGCCCCGGTGCAGGTGCCGACGAGATTGAACTTGCCATGAAAGCCGGAGCCCAGGCATATATTAGTGGAGACATAACATACCATTACGGCATTGATTCGGCGGCAGCAGGCTTATCCATCATCGATGCCGGACACTACGGAATCGAACATATTTTTATTGAATTCATGGCGTCTTATCTGAAAAAACAGCTGCCCTCCTTATCAGTAGACGCAATCAGCATCAAACATCCGGTTCGGTTCGTATAAAAGGAGAAGCATGGAAGAAAAAGTAAGGTATTCGGTACAGGTAGGGGATTCCTGCCGTGAATATGAAGAAGGAACCCCTTATGAGACCATAGCAAAAGAATATCAGGAGCAGTATCCGGCCCTGATCTGTCTGGCTCTTGTAAACGGAAACCTAAGGGAGTTGCATCATACTCTGAAGGAAGACTCCCGGATTCGTTTCCTTACGATGGCAGATACCATCGGAATGCAGGCATATCACCGCAGTGCCATTTTGCTCCTGACCAAAGCATTTTATGATGTGGCAGGAAAAGTAGAACGATTGATTGTCCAGTTTTCCATCAGCAAGGGCTATTATGTGGAGGCTTCCGGAGAATTTATTCTGAATGAGGAGCTGCTCCAAAAGGTGGAGGCCAGAATGAGGGAGCTGGTGAACCAGAACCTTCCCATTGAAAAGCGAACCGTCAGCACCTCAGAGGCCATGGAGACCTTTCACAGATATGGGATGTATGACAAGGAGAAGCTTTTTTACTACCGTCGGGTCAGTCATGCCAATTTGTATCGAATCGGTAAATTTGAAGATTATAACTATGGCTATATGGTACCTGGTACCGGATATCTGAAATGGTTTGCCTTGTATCGTTACGGAGATGGCTTTGTTCTCCAGCTCCCTGAAAAAGAAGCTCCCACAAAGGTTGCAGAATTTGTCCCCAGCCCCAAGGTGTTTGCCGCCTTGCTGGAGTCTACCCACTGGGGCAAAAGTCTCCAGGCCAGTATGGTAGGAGATATTAACAATCGCGTGGTTAACGGAACCATCAATGACCTGATTCTGGTTCAGGAAGCTCTGATGGAGAAGAAAATTTCCCGGATCGCAGAGACCATTGCGGCAGATCGCCGCAAGAAGATCATTCTCATTGCAGGTCCCTCTTCATCGGGAAAGACCTCCTTCTCTCACAGGCTGGCCATTCAGTTAAAAACCTTTGGACTGAATCCTCATCCCATTGCCGTAGATAATTACTTCAAAAACAGGATCTATGCGCCGAAAAATCCAGATGGCAGCTATAACTTTGAAAGTTTGGACTGCCTGGATGTGGAATTGTTCAACGAACAGATGCTGAAACTGTTAGATGGGGAAGAAGTGTCTCTTCCTACCTATAATTTCCTGACAGGAGAGCGGGAGTATAAGGGAAATACCCTGAGATTGCACCCCGATGACATTCTGGTAATCGAGGGGATTCATTGCCTGAACGATCAGATGAGCTATCGCCTGCCTTCTGACAGCAGATACCGTATCTATGTCAGCGCCTTGACCCAGCTGAATATTGACGAGCATAATCGGATTCCCACCACTGACGGCAGACTGATCCGCCGCATTGTCCGGGATGCCAGAACCAGAGGCTGCTCCGCCAGGGATACCATTGC
>CAYMSZ010000103.1:0-6648 GCA_964393285.1 uncultured Lachnospiraceae bacterium
AAAAAATGATAAAAACACAAACAATTCGTTAACATTATTGTGCTATGATAACCTTATCAGAAGGCGCAAAGGCAAGAAGAATTTGTGTTGCAGCTCCTGAGGGACAGCGCCAGTTGAGGAGGAGAAAGCCATATGTTCAAAATTCTGGTAGTTGAGGATGACAGGGATCTGAATAAAACCGTCTGTTCCTATTTAAATCGAAATGGTTATGAGGCAGTAGGCTGTCTTGACGCCGGGGAAGCCTATGATGAAATGTATGGCGGCACCCTGTTTGACTGCATTATTTCCGATGTTATGATGCCTGGAGTAGACGGTTTTGAATTTGCCCGGACCGTGCGGGAACAAAATCAGGACATCCCCATTCTCTTTATGACAGCCAGGGATGACTTTGCTTCCAAGCAAAAGGGATTTAAAAGCGGCATCGATGACTATCTGGTCAAGCCGGTAGATCTGGATGAGCTGCTGCTTCACATTGGTGCCCTCCTTCGGCGGGCGAAAATCGCCAATAGCCGCAAGCTGGAGATAGGTAGACTGACGCTGGATGCAGATGAACGGACTGCCTATCTGGGAGAGGAAGAGATTTCTCTCACCGTTCGGGAATTTAATCTGATCTATAAGCTATTGTCCTACCCGAAAAAGACCTTTACCAGGTCTCAGCTTATGGATGAGTTCTGGGACGGCGATACCTCCTCCGGTCTACGGACAGTGGATGTGTATATGACAAAGCTGCGGAATAAATTTGCAGACTGTGAAGAATTTGAGATTGTAACGGTACATGGATTAGGCTATAAGGCGGTACTGAAATGAACAGAAACAGGAAAGAAGAACGATTCTACCGGATCAGGTCCACAATATATCATTTTATTTTTTTCTTTGGCCTTATGTGCATCATCATTACCTGTTGTATGCTGCTGTTTTTGAAAACCATACAGCATGATTTTGCTTTCACAGAGGAACAGGTCAGGGAAGCAGCCATTCTTACCTTTATCAATGTGATTGTTCTAAGTCTGATTTGTGCCCTGATAGATGCCATTCGCCGTTATTTTATGGTAGAAAGACCGGTACGAAAGATTGCCGATGCAGCGGAAAAGGTCATGGCAGGGGATCTGTCCATTCGGATTGAGAAAGATCACAGTGCAGATCCTCAGGACGGCTTCCAGATTATTATTGGATATGTAAATGCCATGATAGAGGAGCTGTCCGGGATGGAAACGCTGCGAGCCGATTTTATTGCCAATGTGTCCCATGAGCTGAAAACTCCCTTAGCTGTCATGCAAAACTACGGAACCTTACTCCAACAGCCGGATTTGCCGGAAGAACAGCGCATCGAGTATGCCAAGGCCATTACCGACAGCTCCCGAAGCCTTGCCAATATGATCAGCAATATTTTAAAACTGAACAAGCTGGAGAATCAAAAGATTGTTCCGGCTGGCCAGGTCTATGACCTGGGAGAGCAGCTGGGAGAATGCCTGGTAGGTATGGAAGAGATATGGGATAAAAAGAATCTTCAAATCGAAGCAGATCTGGAGGAACAGGTTTATGTAAAGGCAGATCCGGAGCTGCTGACTCTGGTATGGAATAACCTGTTTTCCAATGCCATTAAGTTTACCGACCCTGGCGGACAGATTACCCTTTCCCTGAAAACAGAAGGGGACGATGCTGTGGTAAGTGTTTCTGATACCGGCTGTGGCATCAGCCCGGAGGTAGGGAAACATATCTTTGAAAAATTTTATCAGGGAGATACTTCCCATGCCACCAAGGGAAACGGTTTGGGTCTGGCACTGGTAAAGAGAGTGGTAGACATTACCGGAGGGGAGATTTCCGTGACCAGCGCAGTAGGGAAGGGAAGTACCTTTACTGTCAAACTGCAAAGAGTGCCTTCCCAGACATCAAATGGTTAAAGCATTAAAGGAGAAAATAAGAAAACCATGAACGAGAAAAACGAGACTTTCGCATATACCTATTCGGCAAAGCAGCAGGAGGAAGTACAAAAAATCCGGGAAAAATATATCCCACAGGAAGAAAATAAGATGGAGCAGCTGCGTCGCCTGGATGCCAGCTCTACCAGACCGGGTACCATTGCCGCTTTGGCCATGGGCATTGCAGGCGCCCTGATACTGGGGGTGGGAATGTGCTGCACCCTGATATGGGAAGACCGGTATTTTGTTCCCGGTATCATCATAGGAGTAGCAGGCCTGGTTATGATGGGTCTGGCTCATCCCATGTATCATCACATTACGAAAAAACAGAGGGAGAAGCTGGCGCCGGAGATTCTGCGTCTGACAGAGGAACTATCCCTGGAGTAGAATACCTCTTCTGATGGAAATAGACTTCCCGCCAGGCACATTCTTGTGGTATAATCTTACATCATCCGCAAGAGGAGGTGCTTTCGTGAGGGAACAGGGCTTTGAAAAAACAGAACAGCATATTTGTGCAGGAATCCTGGCTCATGTGGATGCAGGAAAAACGACATTGGCAGAAAGTATTCTGTATCTTACCGGTACCATTCGAAAAATGGGACGGGTAGATCACAGAGATGCTTTTTTGGATACCCACGAACTGGAACGAAACAGAGGAATCACCATTTTTTCCAAGCAGGCAGAGCTGATGCTGGGCGATAGGAAGGTAACCCTTTTGGATACCCCCGGGCATGTGGATTTCTCGGCCGAGATGAAGCGAACTCTCCAGGTGTTGGACTATGGAATTTTGGTGATCAGCGGGGCAGAGGGCGTTCAGGCTCATGTGGAGACCCTGTGGCGCTTGTTGGCCCGCTATGAGATCCCTACCTTTTTGTTTATCAATAAAATGGATCAGAACGGTACCGATAAGGACCGGTTAATGGAAGAAATCAAACGAAGACTGGACTCCCGCTGCATTGATTTTAGCAGTGCCAGGGGAGTCTCTTTTGGCGTGTTCCAAAATTCTTCCAGGGAGCAGGAAGACGCAAAAGAACAGTGGGAAGAAGAGATTGCCACCTCCTCAGAGGAATTGCTGGAGGCTTATCTGGAGGGGAAGCATGTTTCCAAAGAGGAGATCGCTTCCCTGATTCAACGGCGCCAGATCTTCCCCTGCTTTTTCGGCTCTGCACTGAAATTGACGGGAGTCAAAGAATTTTTGGAAGGAATGGAGGAGAACCTGATACCGCCCTCCTACCCGGAGACCTTCGGCGCCCGTGTTTTTAAGATTTCCCGGGACAGTCAGGGGACCCGTCTGACCCATATCAAGATTACCGGTGGAAGCCTGCGGGTAAAGACGCCTTTGACAGCCTTGCAGATACAGGGAAGGGAGACAGAGGAAACCCCTAAAAATGAGAAGATCGACCAGATTCGTATTTATTCCGGCGCAGGCTACCGGACAGTGGATCAGGTGGAAGCCGGTGCCGTTTGTGCTGTGACAGGACTTACGGAAACCAGGTGTGGAGATGGCCTGGGAATAGAAGAAGAAAAAAGGGTGCCGGTACTGGAACCGGTATTAACCTATCGGATCGAATTGCCTGCCGGGGCAGACATAAACGGAAGCTATCGCAAGCTGAAACAATTAGAGGAAGAAGAACCGGAGCTACATATTGTATGGGATGAGTCCCTGCGGGAAATCCATGTGCAGGTCATGGGAGATGTGCAGATTGAGATTCTGAAAAGCATCATTCAGGATAGATATGGACTGGAAGTGGAGTTTGGCGCAGGCAGTATTGTATATAAGGAAACCATAGCCGGTCCGGTAGAGGGGATCGGACATTATGAGCCTCTCCGCCATTATGCGGAGGTGCATTTGCTGATGGAACCCTTGGAACGGGGAAGCGGATTGGAGTTTGAATCCCGGTGCTCCGAAGATGTGCTGGATCGCAACTGGCAGAGGCTGGTTCTGACCCACCTGGAAGAGAAAAAACATCGGGGTGTTCTCATGGGAGCGGAAATCACAGACATGAAGCTGACCCTGATCACAGGAAAAGCCCACTTAAAGCACACAGAGGGAGGCGATTTTCGCCAGGCAACCTATCGGGCAGTGCGAAACGGACTCATGAAGGCAAGGAGTATTTTGCTGGAGCCTGTATATGAGTTTCGACTGGAGGTGCCTGCCGATTCCATAGGCAGAGCCATGGGAGATTTGCAGCGAATGGAGGCCACCTTTGGGTCACCGCAGCTGGAAGGAGAGATGAGTATCCTCACCGGTACCGTTCCGGTTTCCTGCTTTCAAAACTATAGCCGGGAGGTGGCAGCCTACACCAGAGGACGGGGACATATATTCTGCACCGTAAAAGGATATGAGCCCTGTCATAACGGAGAACAGGTCATGGCTGAAAATTTATACTACCCGGAAGCAGATGTATCCAACACGCCGGATTCTGTATTTTGTTCTCATGGAGCAGGCTTCGTCGTTCCCTGGGATATGGTAGAAGCCTATGCCCATCTGGATGGAGGCCTGAAGGATCAGGTGGAGGATTATGGAACCAGGGAGGATGGGAGTGCCGGATGGCTGAGACCTGCCAGACTGGAACGGGAGGAGGAAATCCAACTGCCGAAACAGGAAGAAGCCCCCATGAAATCCGGACAAAAGAGCAGAAAAGAGACAACTTCCGCCTATACCGTTATGTCCAAAGAAGACAGAGAGCTGGCAGATATTTTTGAACGAACCTACGGACCGGTAAAACGGCGGAGCCTGTTTGACAAGGGCATCACCATAAATAAGGAAGAGACAGAACCGGAGGAGACGGAGGAAGAACGCAGGCAGCGTTTGGAGCGCAACCGGGAAATTACAGAAGAAAAAAAGGCAGGTAAGAGCAGCCCGGCTCAGGAAGAATATCTGCTGGTAGATGGCTACAATATTATTTTCGCCTGGGACGAGCTGAATGCTTTGTCCAAGACAAGCCTGGAGGCAGCCAGACAGAAGCTCATGGATATTTTGTGCAATTACCAGGGCTTTCGCAAAATCCATGTGATTTTGGTGTTTGACGCCTACAAGGTAAAGGGAAATGTCCGCGAGATCTTCCAATATCACAATATCCATGTGGTGTATACCCAGGAGGCGGAAACAGCGGATCAGTATATTGAAAAAACGGTTCATGAGATGGGAAGGAAATATCAGGTGACCGTTGCTACCTCTGATGGCCTGGAGCAGGTCATTATTCTGGGAGCAGGAGCAAAAAGAATGTCTGCCAGAGAGCTGTACAGGGAAGTGAAGCAGACAGAACAGGAAATTCGCCAGGACTATATCAGACCGGATACAGGCAGCAAAAGCCTGCTGATCCATCAGGCGTCACAAGAGGTGGCAGAATGGATGGAGAACAAGCGTCTGGGAAAATAAGTGTCTGGGAAAATAAGCTTGTATCCGTCGGTAAAGGGGAACCATGCAGGAGAGCAGCCTGGAACAGACTGCTTTTATGAGAAAAATCAGGAAAAGGAAGAGATCTATGAATAAGAAGGAAATTACAGAGATTCGCAAACAGTTTTCACCCCAGAAGAATACCATTACCAGAATTTGCGGCTGTTATGTGGATGGAGAAAAGGAAAAGAAGACTACCTTCAGAGAAGCTTTTTTCTCTCTGCCGGAGGAAGAGGCCTTTAAATATTTTGAAATTTTCAAAAAAACCTTATCCGGCACCATCGGGCGAAATCTTATGACCATGGAGTTTCCTCTGAATACGGAGATGGAAGGTGGACCCCAGGAGTTTTTGTTCCGTTTAAAAAAGAGCGGGTTAAAAGATGATAATTTGCTGGAGGAATTTTATGATCGGGTCATTGAGGCCTATGATGATCCGTCAAATTATCTGATTCTGTTAGTCCATGGCGCCTATGATGTGCCAGGCAAGGGAAAGGATGAGGAGGAGATGTTTGATGCCTCCGATGAAGTATATGAGTACCTGCTTTGCAGCATTTGCCCTGTGAAATTGTCCAAAGAGGGCTTGTCCTACAATGCAGAGGATAACTGCTTCCAGAATCGGATCCGAGACTGGATTGTAGAGATGCCTCAGGTGGGATTTTTGTTCCCCGCATTCCATGATCGCAGCACCGATTTACATAGCACCCTGTATTATTCCCGCAATGCGGCAGAGTTCCATTCCGATTTTGTGGATTTGCTTCTGGGCTGCCGTACTCCGCTGACAGCAGGGGATCAGAAGGAAGCCTTCCAGTCTCTGATTGAGGAAACTCTGGGAGCAGATTGCGGCTATGAGACAGTCATGGCCATCCATGAAAAAATAAACGAAGCCATCGCAGAAAGCAATGAGAAAGGGGATCCGGAACCGGTTACCCTGGATGTGGAGGATGTAAAACGCTTGTTTTCTGCCTGCGAGGTTCCGGAGGAACGGTTAAGCCAGCTGGAGAAAAACTATGAAGAGACAGTAGGAGAAACCGGGGTGCTCATGGCTGCAAATGTAGTAAACACCAAAAAGTTTGAAGTGAAAACGCCGGACATTGTAATTTCTGTAAATCCGGACAAGGCGGAATTGGTGGAAACACGAATGATTGAGGGCAGACGGTGTCTGGTCATCCCGGTAGATGAAAATGTACAGGTCAACGGAGTCAGCGTACGCTCCTGAAAAAAGCAGAAAAAGTGAATCGGAGTGAAAATGGTACCACTTTGCCACTTGACAGGCCATACCCCCTTTGCTATAATATGTCCGTACGTAATATTTTTGTAACAATTCAATGA
>CAYMSZ010000104.1:0-6616 GCA_964393285.1 uncultured Lachnospiraceae bacterium
AATATTACCCAAAATTTGTCTCAAAGCCCACCATTCTGAAATGTGTGTTAATTGTCTTTTAATATTCGCCAAGGGGATGAGATTGTAGTTTCTTGCATCTGCACCCCCGAATGTATGAATCCTATCTTTTAATTCCACCAACGAGCCATTAAACTTAACTACCACAATTAGGAACAAGAGAAAAATATAGATCCACCAAATAGCCTGTATCATTTTTTTGTTCTTCATATTTAACCTCCTGCAAATCCGATTTAGATAGCCAGCGGGATGACTGGTCTATATGATAAATCTCTACTCGATGTGACACAGCTTTTAGTAAACAGTGTCTGTCTCTACATCATAGGTATTGGCAATCCACATCTGTACATTATCAGGAAGCTCATTCAGTCCCAATAGGATACTATCTGTCTCATGATATCCATGGAGGGAATCTGTCCATGTCAGAGTCATGCTTACCAGGAAAGGACTGGAAGCGGAGGGGGTCACAGCTTCCTGGGAGAGTGTCGTGATGATCTCCACCAGAGAGGCATAGTCGATGGTGCCGTAAATATAGGCAGCTTCTTCATCCTCGTATTCAGGGATGTAAGCAGCAACTTCCCCATCATCGGATTCATCTGTACTGAAGTCAAAGATGCTCTCTAAGTCAAATGCTTCTTCCAAAGAGTCGATTCGACAGGATACATCTACATATTCCAGCGTGTTGCCATCGGTTTGCAGATCATCCAGATACTCCTGCAGAGAGTCGGAGCCATGGGACAGGGTACCCAGGTAGACCTCTGCTGTGTGAGACAGCTTGAAGGTGACCGGAATATACAGGGTCAACAGAGAATCCAGGTTTCGTGTGGTAATCTGCAGGCTGCATAGCGTATAGTCGGAATGGTAGCTGTTGCTTTTGAGATAATCATACCAGTCTTCTATTCCCAGATCTGCCATATCCTGAGACAGAGCCTGATAAAGAGCGTGCTGCAAATCACTGTTTTTTCCGATGTCATCGGAATTAACACGCATCTGAAAGCCGGTAGCATTTTCATCCGGCAGATGAGAATAAATGGCTTTTATCTGGTCATTATCCGTAATCAGTGCGTTTAAAGTATCCATATCCCGTTCTGTCATATGGATAGATCGGTAGGCGGTCTTTTGGTTGGTGGAGAGTCCTACATTTATGGCGTAAGAATGGGTCATAAGGTAGGACATATAATAATCATCATTCTTCAAGGCTTCCACCTCTTCTGCCAGATTCCTGGCCAGAAGCTCGTTTATGGCATCGTCCTGGAGAGAGAGTTTTTCGGTCTCTACTCCATAGAAATCATAGCAGTAGGAATCGTAGGCCCAGCTGTAGTACCGTTCACTGAGAATCTGTACTCCGTTGATATCCTCTTTGGCAGGAGTAAAGGACAGAGCATTGGAATAGCAGCCTGTCATAATCAGGATGGTGGCCACATTTAAAACAGGAAGCCACAGAAGGGAAGGGGTTATCTTCCACAATTGCCGCAGACTTCTGGTCATAAACAGTTCATAGAGATAGAATACAGCAACTACCAGCAGGTAGATGATGAATAAATCATAAAGGGATACCCGATTATAGGAAGTACCGTTGATGATATGTTCAAAAATACTGCTGACAGGCAGGAGGCTGGCCAGGTAAGTAATGGACACCCGATAAACGGTGCCAAGGACCTTGTTAGGAGCCGATTTTCCGGCAGCCTCGCTGGGTCTGTGGCAGAATAAGACGGCGGCAATAACGGTGAGAATACAGCCCATGGCCAGGGTAACCCAGAAGGCAGAAGGACTGTTCAGCACAATGCTGTAGGAATAATTATTACCAAAAAGTCCAAAGATGATGCCGTTTACTACATTGTAATTGTTGCTTAGCAGCCCAATGCGGTCCGTCAGAACAAAAGGCAGATAGTCCATTACCAGAGTTTTGATAACGGTAATCAGAATTCTGGGGCCAAAAATCAACAGACCGGAGACGATTACATTGCTGAAGAAGGTACCGGTCAGTGCCATAGCAATGGCTACGAAGGCAGATACATAAAGGCTGGCAGCAAAAAGGTGGAGGGCATAGGTAAGAAGCTCCTTCCCAGCCAGTGACACATAGCGGGACAATATGCCGGCAGGAATGACAACGGATAAAACACAGACTGCCATATAGATGACAAGACAGCTCAAAATCGCCCCGAAAAAGCTTAGGAAGATGCAGATCCTTTTTTCCGGCAGAGCATGGTAAAAGTCACTGTCTCGTCTGGAATTCAGAAAACGAAACAGGTACAGGGTAAGGATCGGTGCCACGATGCAAAAACTCAGGAACAAAAACGGCTGTGCAGTCGGCATATTTCGTACTATAGGTAAGTCAACCGGTGAGACAGCCGAATAGAGATAGCGGGAATAATTCACCCAGATGGACAGGATGCTTAAAATGCCGTAAGCCGCTGCCGCCAGGGAGAAGAGAAAGGTAATGCCTCGCAGCTGGCGCATTCCTTCCCTCCACAAAGAAAGAGAAAACCATTTCTTGTTTTGATTCATGACTGTGAATCCTCCTTTCCCAAAACATCATGGAATGAATAGCCCAAAGCCTCCATTTCATAGGTAAATACTTCTTCCAGATTCAAAGGCAGAATGTCCAAAAGGACAGGGGACAGACTCTGGAGGTAGGAAATCGTCGCCTCCTGATCGCCTCGGACAATCAGGTTGGCAACAGAGCCGTGCTGAACATAGTGGAGGCAGTCCACCTGAGGAAAACGACTCTGATCATAGTCATCCAGAAAGGCAATCTGGACTTTAAACAAGCTGGTCTTTAAGTGCTGAACATCGCTTTGCAGTACCAGCCCACCCTGGTGGAGCAGTGCCAGCTGATCACAGGTATCCTCCAGCTCCCGCAAAGAGTGGGAGGTGATGATGGCTGTGACCTGTCGCTCCAGAACATCCTCACAGATGAGGCCCTTTACCAGATTTCTCATGACGGGATCCAGTCCGTCAAAGGTCTCATCAAAGAACAGATACTTAGGACGGGTGGAGAGAGCCAGAATGATAGCAGCCTGGCGCTTCATACCTTTGGAAAAGGTAGAGAGAGGCTTTTTCGGGTTCAGGTGAAAGCTTTCGGTAAGAAACTGAAAGCGTTTTTTGTCAAAATGAGGGAACAGGGAGGCATAGCAGTCTGCCATCCGGTTCATAGATGCTCCCGCTAAGAAATACAGCTCGTCTGACACGTAAGCGATCTGGCTTTTGACAGCCGGATTATCGAATACCGGGAGTCCGTCCATGGTAATGGTGCCCTGGTCCGGTCGATAAACACCGGCAATCAGACGTAAAAAAGTGGATTTACCGGCACCGTTGGAGCCTACCATTCCATAGATACAGCCGTCGGGAATATGGCAGGATACACCGTTGACGGCAGGATAGTCATCGAATTTCTTTATGATTTCCTTGGTTTCAATCATGAATTACTCCTTTCCCTTTTCCTGTATGCCTTTGACAGACATAGCAGGATCTTCCGCGTATACTTCATTGATACAGGCCAATATCCGATCTCGCGAAATCTGATATTGCCTCATCTCCCGAAGAAGCTCCCGCAGCTTCTCCTCCTGGGCCAGCTGACGTTGTCTGCGACTTTCGTCAATGTCTTCCCGGATAAAGGAGCCCCTGCCGGGTACAGAAATGGATATTCCTCTTCGATCCAGCTCGGCGTAGGCTTTTTGAATGGTGTTCGGGTTAATTGACAGCTCCAGGGACAGGCTACGAACACTGGGGAGCTGACTGCCCGGCGGCAGCACACCGACCAGGGCCATCCGTTCAAACTGGCTGGCGATCTGCTCATAGATAGGTATGCGGGATAATACATCAATTTGGAGCATAAAAAATCCTCCTGACTGAAATATTGGAGATTCTATTACAATCTCTCATGGTAAGTGACAGCTATCCGGTCTGTTCTTTGAAGGTATGCTTAGTTACAATTAAGTTGATATCAGTCCATCACAACTGTACTAGACCAGATAGTACAGTTATCATAGCAGGAGAAGAGAACTCTGTCAATGAAGAAAAAAAGAAGAAATTCTTAAGGTTTTGAAAGGATATTTTTGTCCAGGGAGATATTTTCCCTTGAAAATCCAAGCGTTCCATATTATGATTAGCATAGTAAGGTTTTTGCAAGAGTTTGTAATACCTGAGTCAACTTTTAATAAGAAAAGGAGTAATACCATGGCAAAAGAATTGGTTTTTGACCGCAGTAAGACTGGTGCATTTGTCTCTGAGACAGAGATGGCAAATTTCAAAGGCACAGTAATGGCTGCAAAAGAAACTCTATTAAGCAGACAGGGCGCAGGAAATGACTTCCTGGGATGGATCGATCTGCCGGAGAATTATGATAAGGAAGAGTTCGCAAGAATCAAAAAAGCAGCGGCTAAGATCCAGAGCGATTCCGATGTACTCGTAGTCATCGGCATTGGCGGATCCTATCTGGGAGCCCGCGCTGCCATCGAGTATGTGCATCATTGTTTCTATAACGTAATCAAAAAAGAGCAGAGAAAGACACCGGAGATTTATTTCCTGGGCTGCAATCTGTCCAGCTCTTATTTAAAGGATGTACTGGATGTACTGGAGGGCAAGGACTGGTCCATTAATGTAATCTCCAAGTCCGGCACCACCACAGAGCCTGCAGTTGCCTTCCGTATCTTCCGCGAGCTTCTGGAGAAGAAGTACGGTAAGGAAGAAGCAGCAAAGAGAATCTATGCTACTACAGATAAGGCCAGAGGAGCCCTGAAGACCCTGGCTACAGAGGAAGGCTATGAGTCCTTTGTAGTACCGGATGATATCGGCGGACGTTTCTCTGTACTGACAGCAGTTGGTCTGTTGCCTATCGCCGCTTCCGGCGCTGACATCGATGCCCTCATGGCAGGTGCTGCAGCAGCCAGAAAGCATGCCATGGAGGCAGACTATGAGAACAATAATTCCCTCCAGTATGCAGCTGTCCGCAACATTCTCCTTCGCAAGGGCAAGAATATTGAGATTACCTGCAACTATGAGCCGGCTCTTCACTATGTAACAGAGTGGTGGAAACAGCTCTACGGTGAGAGCGAGGGCAAGGATGGCAGAGGCATTTTCCCTGCCGGTGTTGATCTGACAGCTGACCTCCATTCCATGGGTCAGTTTATCCAGGACGGCTCCCGCAACATGTTTGAGACAGTTATCTGCGTAGATGATCCCGGTGCAGAGATCGTCATCGGTCATGACGAGGCAAATCTGGATGGTCTGAACTTCCTGGAGGGCAAGACTTTGGATTTCGTCAATAAGAATGCTATGAACGGTACCGTACTGGCTCACAATGACGGCGGCGTTCCCAACATGATGGTTCATGTACCGGATCGCAGCGAGTACAGCTTAGGTCAGCTGTTCTATTTCTATGAGTTTGCCTGCGGTGTCAGCGGCTATATCCTGGGAGTAAATCCTTTCAATCAGCCTGGCGTAGAAAGCTACAAGAAGAACATGTTTGCTCTCCTTGGCAAGCCCGGTTATGAAGATGCCAGAGAGGCCCTGTTAGCCAGACTGTAACAGACGGGATGGCAGAAGGTATTTGATCCGAAATCCGGATTCCATACCAGATGCGTACTGTGTATCAGAATAGAAATAAGAAACCCCCCGGGGAAGGCAGAATGTGAAAACTTCTGTCAGCTCCGGGGGTTTTTGTATGGTACAACAAGAGTCAGGCACTCTTTCTTAATCCTCCTCGATTACATGGAATTCCAGATAGTCAAAGGGGATAGACTCTACAAAAGAATCCTGTCGAAACCGGGTTTTGGCATTGCGCTTGAAGTCGGCGATATTGCTGTCCAGCCAGATGGGAACGCTGAGATCAAATTGCATACAGACTTCGTTCAGTGCGGAAAATACCTTTGCAGTCCGGCTAAGGCTGGTATCATTATTTTCAATTACCGTATCTTTCAGCATATGATTGTCACGAAAAATTTTAGCCCAGATGCGCATGGAAATCCTCCCTCGTCTCATTTCATAATGTTAGCTTTTTTGTACATGTACAAAGTCTGTTGACTCTGGCAGATATCAGCTTACCATGAAATGATAGGAGTGTCAAAAGTTCTTTGAAGGATAAAATTTCCTCTATGCCTTTTTCCTTCCGGTTCTTTTATAAATCGGAGAGGAATAAACTGTACAGGTTACAAAAATAGGGGAGGAATGGAATGCAATGAGAAAAACGGGAAAAAGAATCGGGGCAGGGCTGCTTCTTTTACTGGTGCTGGTTCTCCTTTCGGGATGCCAGACAAAACAGGATTCCCAGACAAAAATTCAGGATCTGGAATACACTCTGGTACCGGAGGAAGAATTGCCGGATGAGCTTAGTCGCCTGATTGAGGAGAAGAAGGTGAATCCGTTTAAGCTTTCCTATACGGCAGAGGGCAAGCTTTATATTGTAGTAGGCTACGGCTCCCAGGAAACGGGAGGATACAGCGTCACTGTCAATGAAGTATATCTGACCCAGGATGCCATTGTGGTAGACTGCGACCTGCTGGGACCGGAAGACGGAGAGAAAGTGTCTGCTGCGGTATCCTATCCATATATTGTTATCTGTATGGAAGAACGAGAAGAATCCATCTTATTTCCGTAG
>CAYMSZ010000105.1:0-6607 GCA_964393285.1 uncultured Lachnospiraceae bacterium
CTGTTTGGAACAAAATCCCCTGTCTCAATCATGTGGTATAACATTCTCTGCTGACAGTGAATCACAGCCTGGGCATAATCCGGATCATCAATCACATTATGAAGTTCCATAGGATCTTTTTCCAAATCATACAGTTCATCCTTCTCATACAGACGATTTACATATTTCAGTTTGTCTGTCCGCAGCATAACTGCCTTGGTGTGTTCCCCATTTTCACTGGCCTGTGTACTAAGCCTGGGCCAATATTGAGACTCCGGTCCGTGTCCAAGCTCCATGCATTGGGTCTCTCCATAGATTCTGCCACCTTCACAGAAAACCGCATCTCGATGTGTGTCCCTGACTCCTGTCAGAACCGGAACCAGCGATTTGCCAAATTGGGTATAGTCCAGAGAGATTCCTGCCAAATCCGCCACCGTAGCGGACAGGTCTGTCAGCTCTACCAAAGCGTCTGACACCTGAGGCTGGCAAGCCATAGAAGCCGCCGGTCGAACGATCAAAGGAATATTGCACACCGGGTCATCAAAGCAATTCTGCACCTTCTCTGCGATTCCGTAGTCTCCCGTATAGTCTCCATGGTCACTAAATACAAAGATAGAAGTATTGCTGTCCTCCCCACTTTTTTTCAAAGCTTCCTTAAATCTGCCAAACAGACTGTCAAATTTTGCTGTCATATCCAGGTAGGTTCCTCGCAGCTCATTCCACTGCTCCTCAGACCATTCCTGTAATCCCTGCTTATCATGAATTCCGTGAAGCATTCCCGGTTTTCCCTGCGTCTGGGATAAGTCCGGGCGTCTGGGAGGTAATGCCTGCCTGTCTGTCATACCGTAAAACGGAGCATCACACCCATAGGGCGGATGCGGCAAACCCAGACTAACATACAGGAAAAAGGGCTTTTCCTCCTCCGGGTCTCTGCTCTCCAGATAAGAAATGGCATGTTCCACCACCTTTTCATCTGTGGAGCCTCCCTTGCCGGGTTTTGTCGTATCTCCCTGATAAAAAGAATAATCTACAGGCGTCACCTCTCCCGGCTTCTTCTCCTGCTTCGCTTTTTCCATGTATTTTCGATAGGCTTCTATGTCAAAGCCGGAGAAATAATCGTCGCAGTAAGGGGTTTTGTCCCGATTTCCCGGGATGACATCGTTTCTGCCACACCAGATGACCTCATATCCGTTGGCCTTCATGGTCTTTAAAATATTCGGTTCATCCTCGTTCTGCAAAAAATGCATGGTACGATGTCCCATGGTATGGGGATACAAGCCGGTCAAAAAGCTGCAGCGGCTGGGAACACATACCGGATTCTGACAATACGCCTGTGAAAAAGATATTCCCTCCTGGGCCAGCTCATCCAGATTGGGCGTATGGGAAGCGGGGTTTCCCAGATGGTGCAGCGTATCTGCACGCATCTGGTCAGCCACAAAATATACGATATTTTGTCTTTTCATACTGTCTTAGTTGTTTTACCTTTCTGTTTTATGCCTCTTCGATCTTCTCTGTTTCGCTCTGCTCCTCGTTATTCTTCTCATCCTGTAAAGCCTTTTTATCTGCGATCAGGAAGAAAGGATAGTAGAGAGCCATATTCAATACGATAAGGATACAGGTCCATACAAATCCGGTCCAGTGAGCGTTTACCAAAGATCCCAGAATGGGAAGAGGGATAAAGTTATTTACCGTAGCACCGGTAGGCATAGCCACCAGTCCGATCTTCATAACTCCCAATGTAGCAAAGAGAGAAATCACAGGAGATGCAATAAAAGGAATCAGGAAAATCGGGTTCATCACAATAGGAGTACCAAACATCATAGGCTCTGTAATATTAAACAGAGAGGTAGGGATTGCAATCTTACCGATGGACTTATACTGCTTGGATTTGGAACGGATCAGCATCAACAGGTTCAGGGCCAGCAGACCGATACCGGGGCAAATCAGCGTTGTAATGGACCACTCCGGATAAGGAGCTGCGGTACCTGCTGCAAATGCGGCCAGGTTTGCTGCGCTGGCAGTAGCTGTAATGGGATACATAGCAGCTGCTACAACTGCACCTCCATGGATTCCTAACCACCACAATATCTTAATCATAACCAGATATACGATGCATCCGAATAAGCCACCACCTACATTCATCAAAGGTGCCTGCAACAGCTTATAAATCATCTGCTGTGCCGTACCCCAGGAGGTGAAGCTTAAACCATAACGAACCAGTAAGAAAATCAGGAATACCAGACCACCGGGAATCATGGCTTCAAACATACCGGAAACATTGGCCGGTACGGACTCCGGCATCTTTAACTTCCATCCTCTGTCAATAAAGAAGATATACAGTCTGGTTGCCAGCAAGCCTACGATAATGGCCAGGAAAATACCCTGGGAGCCTACAGAAGAAATAGGGATAACATTATCTATGGTCGTTACCACTTTCTCACCGGCCTCATTTACAGAGGTGCTGGTGGTGGTCAGTGGAGTCAGAATCATGAATGCGCCAAAAGAAACTACAGATGCTGAAAAACCGTTCTGTTCAAAGGATTTTGCCAGAGAGAAAGCCATGGCAAATACCACATAAATGGCCATCAGATTCGATGTAACATTTACAGGAATAGATAGCAGATCCCCCAATCCGCTGGTGGTCAAAAAAGTTTGCCAGGGAGTAATAGGAATGGATTTCAGCAGGGTAAACAAAGAACCTGCGATGGTTACTGCCGCAATACTCATGAAGCCGTTGGTAATGGCTTTCATATAACGAGTCTGGGTAATACCGACTAATTTTTGCAAAAACTTTTCCATAACGGAACCTCCTCATTTTGTTGATAGGTTCACTATACCTTTTTTCACTGCCCCTTACATTAGCAGATTTTTCGACAAATTTCCCCGGATTATGACAAGGAAAAGAAGGAGAATATCACCCGACTCAGTAATAATAAGGCAAACACCACTCCAAACTGGATCAGAGAATCCACGCGCATACTGGTAGATAGCAACGCTTTTACCCTTCTTTTCAACCGTATTCTACGGCAAATATCCAACAGAAAAATCGTCCAGAAGGAAATCAGCAGAACCGGCAAAATATTCCATCCGCCTAATTCTGTAATGTCCAGATATCCTCCTGACAATGCTCCCTGAATCGTATATCCGTTCCATTCAGAAGCTTTTAATACAGGGAAGAAAAGAAATAATCCGCTGATTGTCAACAGCCCTGCCGATAACGGATCGGATTCCGTTGTTCTCCCGTACTGATATCCCTGTGAATACGCAATATAGACACTGAACAGACCGCTCGTCAGCTTCATATAGGCGATCCACTGTCCTTTTATCACAATACTCATAATGATTCCCAAAGCGGCAATGCCCACGCAAACCGGGACAGCCTCAATCAGACACTGCTTTTCCATCCTCCGAAGGGAATCTCTGTCCAGGTATTTTATACAGAGCCCTTTGGATTGCTCCCTTCGATATCCGGCAATTTTCTGATATATTTTCGGCTCGTCACCTAAGGCAAATTCCTCTTCCTCTAAAAGAACCAATGGAATCCCTTTTTCTTCTGTCACACGGCTTATGGTCTCCCGGTATAACCGTGCCTGAGGTGCCAATAATACCAGGTCAAAATGTTCCACAATATTCTCATAGCTGCTGACCCTGCTGGCTGTAAATGTATCCTGATATCCTTGACCGATGCCGTAATTCTGCAGTTTTTCTGCCAGTATATTTGTGGTAATTCCCGATATACAGACCAATAAGATTCGCATACTCCTACCTCACTGCAATATAGTATTAAGACATTCCGGTGTCGGATTGACCAATAGCTTGTGAATATATGCCTTGTCAGAAGCAATTTTTGCCATGCCATCGCTGATGAGCTCCGACTCCTGACTTTCCTCCTTGGGCAAAGCCAGAAGAATCACCAGCTTTACCAGCTGAAATTTCCATCGTATGGGCTTTTTCAAGGTCATTACACTGATACAGATTTTATCTCCATTATAATCATAAGGATGGGGCAATGCCAGCTGATTGCCCACCTCTGTGGTACTAAGCTGTTCCCGCTTCCAGGTTTCCTCTTTGATATTTTCAAACTGAGGATATTTTTCAGCTATGGCATCGCACATAAAGTCAATGACTTCTTTTCGGTTGGAAAAGGACATATTGGGGAAAAACAATTCCGGATCCAGGCTGGGAATCAGCAGCTGACTGGCCCGTTCCTGTATTTCCTCCTGATACTCCTTTAGGAACGCATCAATATTGATTTGACTCTGTCTGCCCATGGTAGCTTCAATAGAAACAACAGGGACCGGGTACTCCTCTTTCAGGGGCAAGGTGGTCAAAATACACATGATGTTTCCAAAATTCAGCTCTGCCAGACGATGGACAGAGGTAATCACCATGTTCTCCTGCCGGAAATGGTATTGATTGCTTAGTCGATGGGCAATCAGTTTTGCCGTTCCTTTCCCGGTGGCACAAACCAAAACAATTTTTTTCTGCTGCTCCTTTTTTCCTTGTTGATCCAGAGCTACGGCAAAATGCAGCGCCAGATATCCTGCCTCATTTTCATTGACAGCATACTGATATCTTCCCTCTATGACATCCATGGCGCACAAAGCCAATTCATACCCTTTGCTCATGTCTGTCTTAATTTCCTGCAGAAGGGGATTGTCCTGCTTCAATCCATACTTTAACCGATCAATCATAGGCTGCACATGGAGAGCAAGTGCAGATTTTAATTCGTCATCTTCTCGAAGGTCAATTCCTTTCCGTTTATAGATTTCCTCCAGGATTTCCTCAATGCAATCAAAAATCTCCCCTCGTATCACCTGGGTCTGGGTCAAGGTACGCTTTCCTAAAAGATGCATGGCAACATACTGTTCCTCTGACTCCGGGAACAAAATGTGAAATTCCTCTGAAAACCGTTTGGCAATGGTTTTTGCTGCCTGTCGCTCCGGTATGGTATCCTCCAAAGTGTTTTCTGTTTCCGACGGCAGCTGATTTCCTGTTCCGATCCGGTGCAAGGTAATGACACAATGCTGAACCAGGTTGTAAATATTGATATCTGCCAATTCCAGCTGATACTGTCTGATTACTTCTGTCAAAATATCTTCAACCCGCCTGCTCAATTCTGCATACTGGTAATCCTCGTTGCCTGCCGTCTGATGAGCGTAGCAGATTCGTTTGTCCTTTTCTGTTCCTCCTAAGGCAATCCCGTATTTGGGCTTGATCAGAACCTCCAGGTGATATTCCTTCACGACATCCTTTAATTCCGGCATCAGACGATCTAAGGTTGCACGACTGACAAATAATTCCTGTGCCAGATCCTCAATACGGACATAGTTGTTTTCATCGATCATCCTTCGTATCATGTATTGCAAGCGAAATACATTGTCATCCATCTTCTGTCTCCCTGTCGTTTTCTTGTCTATCTTTTTTTGTCTATCGTTTTCTGTCTGTCAGTTTACACCTGTTATTTCAACAAAGATATTTTTGACATTATCTCATTCGGTATTGCTGATATATCTCCACCAACCGCGGATATGCATATTCAAAAAATCCTTTATACGCCTCACAGAAGTAATTTTTCCCTGTCTCTTCTACTCGATTTCGTCTGCACCCGTTTCTGCATAGTCCGAACCATTTACATTGTCTACATTCATCGGGAATTATTTTGGACTTTTCCACAAATCCCAGTTCCATACGCATGTCATTCATCTGCGAAAAGCTGTCGTTCTGCACATTTCCCAATCTCCACTCATCCAGTACATAAAAATCACAGGGATATACACTGCCATCTGCTTCTACCACCCATTGATAGCTGCATACTCCTCGCATATTACAGCTCTCCGGCTGCTGTCTGTTCATCATCAGCAGCAAATTATCGAAGTAACGGTTGTATACATACTTGCCTTTCTTGCAATCCTGGTACCAGGCATCAAACAAATTCATAAGGAACCTGCCATATCGTTCCGGTGTCAGAGAATATTCCTCCTGCCCCGGCTCTACCCCTATTGGATCCAGGCATTCAATATACTGTTGATACTGAATGTCATTTTTCTGAAAGAAATGATATATCTTTTGACTGTTGCGGGCAGTCGCTCCTGTTACTACAACCAAAGCATTGTACTCCACCCCATATTTTTTCAACAATCGAATAGAGGTCATCACTCTCTGATATGTTCCCTTTCCTGCTGCATCTACCCGATATCGATCATGAAGATCTTTCACCCCATCCAGGGATATTCCGATAAGAAAATGATTTTTGGCAAAGAAATCACACCATTCGTCATCGATGATATATCCATTGGTCTGGAGAGCATAGGATATACGAATATGCCCAGTTGCCGGATGATGAGATACATAATCTACAAATTTCCGATAAAAATCCAATCCTGCCAGCGTGGGTTCTCCTCCTTGAAAGGCAAAGGTACAGGAGCCTTCCGCATATTCCAGAACACGGTCGATGAGACTGTGCATGGTATCTGAGGTCATAATGCCATAGGACGATATATTTCGGTGCTCCTGCTCATCGGCATAAAAGCAATATTTACAACGCATATTACAATTCCCGGAAGCTGGTTTGATTAGGATAGAGATAGGTGGCATGGTATTCTCCTTCGATTTCTCCCATTTTAAC
>CAYMSZ010000106.1:0-6546 GCA_964393285.1 uncultured Lachnospiraceae bacterium
GAAGGCTCCCTGGACACGCACCGGCTTCTGGAAGCCGCAGGGATAAAACAGCATATCGCCCTTTCCCAGAAGCTTTTCTGCACCATTCATGTCAATAATGGTACGGGAATCCGTACCGGAAGATACAGAGAAGGCAATTCGGGAAGGAACATTGGCTTTAATCAAACCGGTAATTACATTTACCGTAGGTCTCTGTGTGGCCAGTACCAGATGAAGACCGGCAGCACGAGCCATCTGTGCCAGACGGCAGATGGCATCCTCCACATCTCCGGGAGCTACCATCATCAGATCTGCCAGCTCATCTACAATGATGATGATCTGTGGTAAGGTCTTGGCTTCTTCCCCGTTTTGGGCAGCCTCCTGCCTGATCTTCTCATTGTAACCCTTCAGATCCCGCACACCGGCATCTGCAAATTTGCGATATCGATCTGTCATCTCCGCTACTGCCCAGTTCAGGGCTCCTGCTGCTTTCTTCGGATCCGTCACCACAGGAATCATCAAATGGGGAATTCCGTTATAGACGCTTAGCTCTACCACCTTGGGGTCAATCATAATCAGGCGTACCTCATCGGGAGTCGCCTTGTACAGCACACTCATTACCAGGGTATTGATACAAACGGATTTTCCGGATCCTGTGGCACCTGCAATCAGCAGATGAGGCATCTTGGCCAGATCTGTCACTACCACTTCTCCGGAAATTCCCTGACCAACGGCAAAGGCCGTTTTCGCCGGGTGCTGCTTAAATTCCGGAGATTCCAATATGTCTCGCAAATACACAGTGGCGTTTTCCTTGTTAGGCACCTCAATACCGATAGAAGCCTTGCCGGGAATCGGCGCTTCAATACGGATATCTGCCGCTGCCAGGTTCAATTGGATGTCATCTGCAAGGCTCTGAATCTTATTGACACGAACTCCCGGCTCCGGCTGCAGTTCATACTGGGTTACCGTAGGGCCGCAGCTGATATTGGTAACCGTCACTCCTACGCCAAAACTCTGGAGAGTAGATTCCAGCTTTCTTGCCGTTTCCTGAAGAGCTGCCTCCGGGTTTCTCTGCTTGTGGTCTCCTGCTTTCATCAGGCTGGTAGGAGGATATACATAGGGCTTCGATTTTTCTGCCTTACTCTCCCCGTGAGCCGGTGTATCCACAGATCTTCCCACTGTACTGTAATCGGAGGTAATGGATTCCGGTTTCCTCAGGTCCTCCGGTATGTAATCCGGCTCCTGGTCGGCTGTTCCATGAAGAGCAACCGGACTGCTCTGAGAAGATTCTCCATTTTCATAGGGTCTCCGGTCAGCTGCTTCCTGTTTGGCTCTCTGTTCGGCCAACCGGTTTTGCATCCTCTTATACTCTAAGGGGTCCTCCTCCGGATCGATTTCGACTTCAATGACTTTTCCGTTAGATGTTACCACCCGTTTGATGTCAGGCTCCTCCTCTTCGGGGCTGGCATCCCATTTGGAAAAATGAATTCTATCCGTAAACACATTTTCCTTCAGAGAATCCAAGGCTTCCAGCTCTGATAAGGTACGGGTATCCTTTTTCGGTATCAGGATATCGCCGGACACTGGAATCCGGTTCTGAGGAATTTCTTCCGTAAAAGCTGTCTGAGCCTCTGACACGCCGGACGGATCTGTTTTTACAGAAGTCTCAGGCATCAGGGGAGTTTCCCGGGAGGGCATCTGATATCCTTTCACAGGAATCACTCTGTCAGAAGGAGTGGGCTGGGTCTGGGTTCTATCTGAAAGACTACTTTCCACAGGCTGCTTCTCCACAGACTGTTTCTCCACTGGTTGCTTCTCTACAGGCTGCTTTTTCACAGGCTGCCTCTCCTCTGTCTCTTTCTCCTCCGGTTCTTCCTCCTCAAACACAAATTCCTCATCCACAGGATAGGTATCCCCGATGACGGTATCCATGGCTACCCCGGACACCTTTTGTTCCATCCGGTATCTCCTGCGCTCTTCCACTTTTGCCACATGCTCTTCATGGCGGCGAACCGTCTCTTCTTTTACCGTACTGTATGCTTTTTTGCTGCCTTTTCCCAAAGGCTGCAGGACCGATTTCTCTGTAATACATACGATTCCGATGGTAATCAACAAAATCACTACAATATATGCACCGATTCTGCCAATGGTGGGACACAGCAATTTCAGGAAAATTCCTCCTATTGCACCACCGTCAAGTCTGGTCAATGCCAGCTGATAATACTCTCCTATGGTAGTTTTGCTTTCGTATTCCCCGGTTGTCATGAGACTGATCAGTCCGCAGATGACCAGCCAAAGTCCTATGCCTATGGTAAGCTTTACCATGGCCCGGCTGTCATACCGATTGGACAGATAAAATAAAATGCCGGCAAACAAGCCTATGGGGAACAAATACCCCAGCATACCAAAACTGCCTCTCTGCAGATGAAAAAGGACTGTGCCAAAGCTGCCGCACACTCCCAGATTGCTTAAAAAAAGCAATACACAAACGGCAAAGGATATGAGAATGGTAATCTCTCCGGACATAAATTCCGTATCCTTCTCCTTGGGTTTTCTGGTGCTTCCCTGTCTGTTGGAGGCGGCTGTCTGTTTTTTCGTATTTCCCGTGGTTTTCTTTGTGGAGTTTGTTGTTTTTTTGCGATTTGAAGCTGCCACGTTCTCTCCTCCCATTTCTACTGTCTTTTTTCAAGGAATCTCTGGATTTCTGACAGTCTCCTTATAAAAAAAGGCCATACTACAGAATAGTATAGCACATATGTTTGGAAAAGTCACGATAACGAAGGAAATCCCGCTCCGGAAAGTGGAAGAAATCGGAAACGATATAAAAATCACCTGTAGGAATTTCTCCTCGTATCCGGAGAATCCTACAGGTGATCTTATCCTATCTTGCTTTTGTCCATCTCACAGCCATCGCCACAGAACCTGGAGTGATCCGCCGTACAACGGCATCTGTCCTCACGTTTTCTGGCTAAACTGTGTATGGCACTTGGGGCAGGTCACATATTTCAGTCCCTGACCCTTGGGGGTACGCAGCTTCTGTCCGCAGGAGGGGCATTTAAAAAACACATGGGTCTTTCTCTGCTTGAAATGGGTTACGGTGTTTTGCCATTTCCGCTTCCATCCTCCTTTGGTGGTACCAAAATGCTTATATTTCCACTGGAGATATTTCTGGTTTTCCTGATATCTCTTATCCAGCTTTTTCGAGAACATCCGGTAATAGGACCAGATCAACAGAGCCAGGGCCACATAGTACAGAATCGTGGTAAAACGGCTGCCGCCAAAAATCAGCGTCAGCAGGATATTCAATACCAGCAGCACCATAGTCAGTCTGGACATATCCTGTCCCATCTGATCAATGCCGTGTCTTCCGTACATAAACTGTGACATCTTATATCTGAATTTGTCCATAAAGTTTTGCATAGGCTTCTATTCTCCTGTTTTCTTTTCTCTATCTGGCAAATCTTTTTTACAGGGTAATCATACCGCCTATTCTTGAAAAATCTGTGTCCAAATATAAAAATATCTATAAAACCGTACCTGTCCGGTGAAAATCTTCTAACCTTTTAAGAGCGAAGTTCTACCTCCAGCTGCTTCTTTAAGGTCTTTAAAATCTTCTTTACATAGCCATCCACCGTATCTGTGGTAAATTCCTCTTCCTTGGGAGTGAACCGTACGGTAAATGCCATGCTCTTTTTGTCCTCTGCAATCTGAGAGCCCTCATATACATCAAAAAGGCTGATCTCCGTCACAAAGCTGCAGGCATTTTTGATGCACGCCTCGATTTCTCCGCAGGTAAGCTTCTTATCTGCAATCAGAGCCAGATCTCTCTTTTCCTCTGCAAACTTAGGCAGGGGAATGAAGACAGGAGCCTTGCCATACCACCTGGATAAGGTCTCCAGATCGATCTCCATGACATAAGCAGGGTAACGCATACTTTCGTCATTCATGACCTCATAATTTACGCGGCCCAGATAGCCGATTTCCTCTTCCTGACAGAAGATAGCTGCTGTCTGATAAGGGTGAAGGAAGGGCTTGGTGGATTCTGCATAGGTGAATTCCAGATTCAGCACATCTGCCACTGTCTCTGCTATGCCTTTTAAGGTAAAGAAGGACTCATCCTTGCCAAATACGCCTACACACAGGGTCTCCCTCTCATCGGGATACTGGGTCAGGGGCAGTTCCTTTGCTATAAATTTATTACCGATTTCAAAGATACGGCCCTCCAGTGTGCCTCTCTTCTGATTGCGGCCCATGGCATGGATCATCTGAGGCGCCAGGGTGGTACGCATAAGGGACAGATCCTCGTTGATGGGATTGATCAACCGGATGGCATGTCTTTCAGGAGCATCTGCCTCATATCCCATTGCGTCCAGGTCTGCCGGAGAGAAGAAGGAATAATGGATTCCCTCATAGGCTCCTACGCTGCACAGAGCTTTTTTGATCTTCATGGTGGTCTTCTGTCTCATGTTCTCGCCGCCCAGTGTCACCTTGGCCGTAGGCATAAAGGTAGGAACCACATGGTCATAGCCGTACATACGGATGACCTCCTCGGAAATATCGGGATAATCCTCCATATCCTCACGATAAGCCGGTACCTGAATGGTCAGCTCATCTCCCTCAATGACAGGAGCAAAATTCAAATGGGTGAGGATTCTCAGGATATCCTCCTTGGGAACATCAATACCCAGAACTCCGTTTATCTTTGCAATGCTGGCTTTCATCTCTCTGGGCTCCAGGGAATTGCCGGTATTTACATCCACATGGGTTTTGGAAATCTTGCCGCAGTCTAACTCTTCTATGAGGTGAAGGGCACGCTTCATAGCCATTACCGTTGCATACTCATCTACTCCCTTGGAATAGCGGGCACTGGAATCAGAGGACTGACCCAGGGCGCGGGAGCTCTTGCGGATATTGTCTCTGACAAATTTGGCAGACTCAAACATGACCTCCTGGGTGGTAGGACGAATCTCAGAATTCAATCCACCCATGATACCGGCCAGTGCCACAGGCTTTACTCCGTCGCAAATGACCAGGTTATTGGAGGTCAAAGCAAATTCCTTCTCATCCAGGGTAACGATCTTCTCTCCCTCTGCTGCCCGGCGTACCCGGATGGCATTTCCCTCCAGGTAATCACAGTCAAAGGCGTGCATGGGCTGACCCAGCTCCTTTAAGACATAGTTGGTAATATCTACAATATTGGAAATGGCGTTGCAGCCTACCAAAGCCAGTCTTCTCTTCATCCAGGCAGGAGACTCTTTGATTTTTACATCGTATACATAATGGGCACTGTAACGAGGGCACAGATCCTGTGCATCTACTGCCACTGTGAAGCCCTCCTTCTCCACCTCTGTCTCCGTATAATCCAGAGCCGGCATTTTGATCTCCTTGCCAAGAACCGCTGCTACCTCTCTGGCAATTCCAAAGATACTCTGGCAATCCGGGCGATTGGCGGTAATGGCAATGTCAAAAATCCAGTCGTTCAGACCTGTCAGCTCCTTCACATCGGCGCCTATGGGAGCATCCTCCGGCAGCACCAGCAGACCATTATAACCGGCGCCGGGGTACAGATCCTCACTCAATCCCAGTTCTGTGCCGGAGCAAAGCATACCGCAGGATTCATAGCCGCGAAGCTTTCCCTTTTTAATGGTAGCAGTACCCTCCACAGTCACATGATCCTTGGCCGTAGCATAAACCGTAGCTCCTACCAAAGCCACAGGGAATTTTCCTCCGGCTTTTACATTGTCTGCCCCGCAGCAGATCTGCAGAAGCTCAGGGCCTCCTACATTGACCTGGCACACATGGAGGTGGGTCTCGGGAATGGGCTCACAGCTCTCTACATAGCCTACTACGATCCCATTTACCTCCTGGCCTACCTGATATTTTTCTTCTACCTCAAAACCGCAGGAAAACAGTTTTTCCTCCAGTTCATCGGGAGTCACATCGATATCCACATAATCCTTTAACCAGCTTAAAGGTACTAACATATTCTTTTCCTCCCTACGCTTCCTTAGTCGTCAATCTGATCCAGCACACGCAGATCGGACTCAAATAACAGTTTGATGTTGTTGATGCCATATTTCAGCATGGCAATACGCTCCAGACCCAACCCGAAGGCAAAGCCACTGTATTTCTCAGAATCAATGCCGCAGTTTTCCAGAACCTTTTTATTTACAACACCGGCACCTAATACCTCAATCCAGCCGGTATTCTTGCACAGCTTGCAGCCCTTGCCGCCACACTGGAAGCAGCTTACATCTACCTCTACAGAAGGCTCGGTAAAGGGGAAATAGGAAGGTCTCAGGCGAGTGGTAACAGACTCCCCGAAGATTCGCTTTACAAACATGTCCAGCATTCCCTTCAGATCACAGAGGGTAATGCCCTCATCTACCACCAGTCCCTCCATCTGGCTGAACATGGGAGAATGGGTGGCATCGTCATCGGAGCGGAACACCTTACCGGGGGAAATGACCTTAATGGGAGGCTTCTCCTTCTCCATTACATGAATCTGACCGGCAGAGGTCTGGGTGCGAAGCAGAAACTCCGGTGACAGGTAAAAGGTATCCTGCA
>CAYMSZ010000107.1:0-1952 GCA_964393285.1 uncultured Lachnospiraceae bacterium
TATTGCCTCTGGCAGGTAGCTCCAATATGCACCTGATGAAGGCAGAGAGCCCTGGCCCCTCTGTGGGAAAGCTGGTGCCCAGAGTCCGGGAGACTGCCCGGATTCTCTACGGTATCTATATTGTCATGACCCTGATACAGATTGTGCTTTTGTGTGTTTCCGGCATGCCCCTCTTTGATAGCCTGACCATGAGCTTTGGTACGGCAGGCACAGGAGGATTTGGCGTCTTAAACACCAGTGCAGGTTCCTATACCACCCTGCAGCAAGGGATCATTACGGTGTTTATGATCCTGTTTGGTGTGAATTTTAATGTATATTTCCTGATCCTGGCGAAAAAAACCAAACAGGCCTTTGCCAGCGAGGAGGTACGGGTTTACCTGGCTATTATTCTGGGAGCTATCCTTTTGATCGTATGGAATGCCAGAGCCTCCTTTGGCACACTTTTTGAAGCGTTCCACCATACGGCCTTTCAGGTGGCATCCATTATTACCACCACAGGCTTTTCTACGGTGGATTTCAACAGCTGGCCCCAGTTCTCCAAGGGAATTCTGGTGCTGTTAATGTTTATCGGTGCCTGTGCCGGCAGTACCGGCGGCGGCATTAAGGTATCCCGCTGTATCATATTGTTTAAGTCGGCCAAGAAGGAATTGCGCAGTGTGATCCATCCCCGGTCGGTAGAGCGAATCCGATTCGACGGACGAGCCATTGAAAAAGAGACCATTCATTCCACAGAGCGGTTCTTTGCCGCTTATATGATGCTGTTTGCTGCATCTGCCCTGTTGGTATCCCTGGACAATATGGACTTTGCCAGCACCTTTACGGCAGTAGCAGCTACTTTCAATAACATCGGACCCGGACTGGAGGCAGTAGGTCCTGCGTCTAATTTTTCTGCCCTGTCTGTGCTATCCAAATATGTGTTGATGTTTGATATGCTGGCAGGCAGACTGGAGATTTTCCCGATGTTGGTGTTACTATTCCCTTCCACATGGAAGAAATAAAAGGAGGAAAAGGATGATCGAATTACATTTGCACATCGACGGGTCCTTCCGTCCCAGCACCATTATGGCTCTGGCAGATGAGGAGGGGATTCCCCTGCCTACCAGAGATCTGGAGAAACTGACGGCAGAGCATCTGGTGGTACCGGAGAATTGTCAGGATCTGACGGAGGCGTTAAAGCGCTTTGAATTGCCTGTGAAGGTCCTTTCTACGCCGGAAGCAATCCGTCGGGTAACCTATGAGCTGGCAGAGGATCTGGCTCTGGAGGGATATGAGCACTATGCAGAATTGCGTTTTGCTCCCCAGTATGCCACCCGAACCGGCTACACCCAGGAGGACTTTATCGAGGCAGCCAGATTGGGACTGAAACAGGCCATGGATCGGTATTCCCATTTCAAAGGCTCCCTGATTCTCTGTTGCATGAGAGGGGATGACAATGAGGAAGCCAATAAGGAAACCATTCGTCTCACAGCCAGATATCTGGATCAGCTGGTCTGCGGCGCAGATCTGGCAGGAGCAGAAGGACTCTTCCCTACAGAGAATTTTGCTGAAGTATTTGCCCTGGCAAAGAAGCTGGACATTCCCTATACCATCCATGCCGGAGAGGCAGGGGGAGCTGACAGTGTCCGTACGGCCCTGAAGATGGGAGCAGCCCGCATCGGCCACGGAGTCCATGCCATTGACGATCCGGAACTGGTCAGAGAACTGGCAAAAAATAAGACGCCTTTGGAGGTGAACTTCACCAGTAACTGTCAGTGCAGGTGCTTCCCCACACCGGGAGAGCATCCCTTTGGCAGACTCTATGAGGCAGGTGTCCATGTGACGGTCAATACAGACAACCGCACCATCTCCGGCCTGACTCTGGCAGAGGAAGTGAAACGAATTAAGGCTCAGTTCGGTTTTACCGAAGGAGATATTCAGGTCATGCAGGAATACGCAAAGGAAGCTGCCTTTAC
>CAYMSZ010000107.1:2052-5001 GCA_964393285.1 uncultured Lachnospiraceae bacterium
ACGGCTTCCAAGAAAGACCTTGCGAAACAGAGCAGGATTCGCTATACTCGGAGAAGACATGGGAAGACTAGAAAACGAAGATCAGAACAGGACGAAACAGAAGATGATTTGGATTACACTCATATATACGGGAATGATATTTGCAAATTCCGCCACTCCGGCGGTATACTCTTCAGAGGAAAGTAACTGGGTTACAGAACGGATGAATGCCTTTTTGCAGCAGATTGGCGTCTCCTTCTTTTCCTTTCAGGAGGGATTTGTGCGAAAGCTGGCTCATTTTACGGAGTATAGCGGATTAGGAGTGCTGCTGACCTTGAGTTTGCTGTCATATCCATATTTTCAGGGCAAGAAGCGCTTCCTGCTGATTCCCATAGGCTTTGTCATCGCCTGTATCGATGAGAGCATTCAGTATTTTACCCCAGGCAGAGATTGTAACTTTATGGATGTTTGCCTGGATACCTGCGGGGTAGCCTTTGGCGTTTGCCTCTGCTGGCTGTTGGGAAAGGTGAAGGAGCAGATTGTGAGAAAGAGAAAGACGATATCATAATGGAACGAAGACAGGAAAATCTGGTAAGGATTTCAGTGCGGAATCTGGTAGAATTTATCCTGCGAAGCGGAGACATTGATAACCGCAGAGGAGCAGGCAGAGACAGGGAAGCCATGGAGGCGGGGAGTCGTCTTCACAGAAAAATCCAAAAAGAGGCCGGGGGAAGCTACCGGGCCGAAGTCTCTATGAAATGTCAGATTCCTGTGGAGGAGATGATTCTCCAGGTGGAGGGTCGTGCCGATGGCGTCATAGAGGATGCAGGAGAGGTGACCATCGATGAAATCAAAGGCATGTACTATGATGTGACCAGGCTGGAGGAACCCATTCCTGTTCACAAAGCCCAGGCTATGTGCTACGCCTATATGATTGCAACAGAGAGAAACCTCCATCAGGTCACAGTGCAGATGACCTACGGAAATCTGGATACCTATGAGCTGAAACGCTTCCGCCAGGTGTGGGACAGGTCTGCTTTGACGGAATGGTTTCAGGGCCTTACCACAGAGTATGGCAAATGGGCCTTATGGCAGTACCACCATAGACAGGAGAGGGATGCCTCTATGGAGGGCCTGGAGTTTCCCTTTCCCTATCGTCCCGGTCAAAGGGATCTGGCTGTGGCGGTATATCGCACCATTACCAGAGGGAAGACTCTTTTTATGCAGGCCCCTACAGGCATTGGCAAGACCATGTCTGCCATTTTTCCCGGCGTAAAGTCCATGGGTGCCGGCTGCACCGATAAAATATTTTACCTGACAGCAAAGACAGTGACAAGAACGGTAGCAGAAGAAGCATTTCAGATTCTCCGTGAAAAGGGACTGTCTTTTTTGAATGTAACCGTTACGGCCAAGGAGAAGCTGTGTATTCTGGAAAAACCGGATTGCAATCCCCAGAGCTGTCCCTATGCCAAAGGACACTATGACCGGGTGAATGATGGAGTTTATGAGCTGCTGGTGCAAGGCAGCCCCATCCACAGAGAGCGGATATTGGAGCAGGCGAAAGTCTTTCAGGTGTGCCCTTTTGAGCTTTGCCTGGATCTGACCACCTGGGCCGACGGAGTGATCTGTGATTATAATTATGTCTTTGACCCCAATATCTATCTGAAACGATTCTTTGGGGAGGGCAACACGGGAGAATATCTGTTTCTCATTGATGAGGCCCATAATCTGGTGGAGAGGGCCAGAGAGATGTACAGTGCCTCCCTGTATAAAGAAAGCTTTCTGGAAGCCCGCCGTATGATAAAAGGACACAGCAAAAAGCTGGAACAGAAGCTGGCAAAGTGCAACCAGATCTTACTGGAAAAGAAAAAAGAATGTGAGACCTGTCAGGTGATTCCAAATCCAGGCAGCTTTATTCTGGCGCTCCAGTCTCTCTACACCCAAATGCAGGAATTTGCCGAGAACAATACGGTAATGGATGGCAATGAAGCCTGGCGGGATTTCTTTTTTGCAGTGAGACACTTTCTGAACATGAATGATCGGGTGGATGAAAATTACCGGATCTATACGGAAATACAGGAGGATGGCAGATTCCTCATCAAAGAGCTCTGCGTCAATCCGGCGGCGAATCTGCGGGAATGCCTGGACAAAGGGACAGCGGCGATCTTCTTTTCTGCTACCCTGCTGCCTATGCCCTATTATCGGGAACTGCTAAGCGGTAACCCGGAAGACTATGCCATTTATGCCATGTCTCCCTTTGACGCATCCAGGAGACTGCTCTTGGCGGCCAGAGATGTAAGCAGTCGTTATACCAGAAGAGGTCTGGCGGAATATCAAAAAATCTATGGCTATATTGCCGCCATGACGGAAAGCAAGGTGGGAAACTATTTGGTGTTCTTCCCTTCTTATGCCTTTTTAAAGGGTGTCTATGAGGTAGCCCGGATGGAGGAAGCTGAGAAAAAAATGACCATACAGGTCCAGTCTTCCCATATGACAGAAGCAGAACGGGAAGACTTTTTAGAAAGCTTTACCCACAGATCCCAGGATACGGGAAAATCTCTGGTAGGCTTTTGTGTCATGGGTGGTATTTTCTCAGAGGGAATTGATCTGACAGGAGAAAGTCTCATCGGAGCCTGCATCATCGGTACCGGTCTGCCCCAGGTCTGCCACGAAAGGGAAATCCTGAAACAGTATTATGACGAAGAGGGGAAGGATGGCTTTGACTTTGCATATCGGTATCCGGGCATGAATAAGGTATTGCAGGCTGCCGGCAGAGTGATCCGCACATCAGAGGACCGAGGGGTCATTGCACTGCTGGATGACCGTTTCCTCCGGGAGGAAGCCAGAATGCTGTTTCCCAGAGAATGGGAGGATTGCATGGTGACAGACGGAAAACAATTCCGGGAACAGCTGCAGATATTCTGGGACAGACAGAAATAACCGGAAGGAATCCCTGAGGCAGAAACCGAA
>CAYMSZ010000107.1:5101-6544 GCA_964393285.1 uncultured Lachnospiraceae bacterium
AAAAAGTGAGGATAGAAGCTTGGATAAAACAGAAATTCGAAGAGAAGTCCGCCGTAAAAGAAAGGCCATGGACAAAGAGGAAGGAAAGAGAAAAAGCCATGAGATCTGTGAGAAAATCAAGAATCTTGTAGCCTATCAGAATGCCGATGTCCTGTATGCCTACATGGCTATGGAGGGAGAAGTCCTTTTAGATGAATTGATCCGGGATGCCTGGAGTCAGGGCAAGAAAGTGGCCATTCCTAAGGTTCTGGGACATGACATGGAATTCTTTACCTTAGAGAGAATGGAAGAGGTCATGGTCAGTCCCATGGGAATACGGGAACCGGTTTCCACAGAGATTCCCAAAGGGGAATTTCCTGTATTCCTTATGCCTGCCCTGGCCATGGATAGAGAAGGAAACCGGGTGGGTCAGGGCGGAGGCTATTATGATCGTTATCTGGAAACCCATCCGGTGCCTGTGAAGGTTGGAGTGGGATTTGACTTTCAGATCTATCCCCAGGTTCCTCATGAACCCTTTGACATCCCTGTGGATGTGGTCATAACGGAGAAAGGCAGCTTCGGGAAAGAAAGGGCAAGCTCAGAAATATGTGGAAGGAGAATGTGAGATGAAAGCTCCCCTGCTTCAAAAAATAGAGAAAATGGTATTGTTTTTTCTCTCTTTCTCAAGGAGAATTACGGAGGATCGGGTGAATGTCTACGCAGCCCAGGCCGCCTTTTTTATTGTCATATCCTCGGTTCCTTTTCTCATGATGGTCACATCCCTCCTCCATTATGTAATGCCACTGTCCCAGGAACAGATGCTGGAGCTGGGAAGGGAGGTGCTGCCCATAGCCCTGCGCTCCTATGCAGAGCAGATTATCCGGGAATTGTATACACAGACTTCCATTCCTCTGTTGTCGGTTACCGCTATCTCCATTCTTTGGGCGGCATCCAAAAGCATCTACGCCCTGATGCAGGGACTGAATGAAATCTATCACACCAAAGAAACCAGAAACGGAGTGGAGCTGCGCCTGGGAGCTCTGGTGAATACCCTGTTACTGATGGCAATCCTCATTGCCTCGTTGCTGCTGCTGGTATTTGGCAGACAGCTTCATGCTCTGCTAAAGGAGGCCTTGCCTGCGGTATCCGGTATTTTGAACAGCCTCTATTTGTTTCGTTCCCTGTGGTGTGTTCTTCTTATGATATTGGTCTTTTCTCTTATGTACAAGGTTCTGCCAAACATCAGAACCGGTTTCTGGGATCAACTGCCGGGAGCCCTTTTTACTACAGTGATCTGGCTGCTGTATTCCTTCTTTTATGCCTTTTACATTGACCATTTTTCTAATTTTTCCTTCACCTATGGCAGTCTGGCTGCCATTGTATTTATGATGCTGTGGCTGTATTCCTGTATGAAGATCATTCTCATCGGAGGGGAAATCAATATGTATCTGGCAGAAAGAAGAT
>CAYMSZ010000108.1:0-6498 GCA_964393285.1 uncultured Lachnospiraceae bacterium
AATTGCTACTTCTTCATGTTTGGGCGGGTCCCAAAGTCAAAAGTCTTTTTGTGCAAGCACAAAGCCTTTTGACCTTTTGACCCTGGCATCTACAAGTCGTACTGACCGGCTAGTCGAGCCGGAGGTTTTTGAAGGAGTCTCCATAGCGGGATGAGGGATACCAACAAATAAAATCCTACGATGGCGACAGCTCCCAGGAGGGCTGCCTGCCAGGGCAGCTGCAGGGATAAGGCCAGGGAAGGAAAGCGGGTCAATATGGCTACCACCAACCAGGTAAGGGCTGCTGCAGGCAGGATACTGCGGGCTGACAGAAGAATGCATTCCAGTCCATAGATGATGGCCAGCTGATAGCCGGGGATTCCTAAGAGTCGATAAACGGCTACCATGCCGATCCGTTCCCGAATCTGGGTTTTCTGCAAGAGAGCCAGCATTACCATGCTCAATACCAGGACTGTCATGGTGACGATCCGGCGTCCGTTTAAGCGGATCTGGGTGGCAGTCCGATACTGCTGCCAGGCTTCGGCGTAGGCGTCCTTTTGCTGCACCTGGATTTTACCCTTTAGGCTATCCGGCAGCGCCCCGGCAATGTAAGTCTTCATGGCTTCCTTGTCCTCACAGTAGAGATAAAAACGATAGGTTATCATGTCATGGAGCAGGTCCTCTGCGCCTTCCTCTGATAAAATTACGGAGGCATAGGTATCGGCTTCTATGGCATCGGCAATCTGATACATTCTTTTGCAGTTGGTGGTAAAGCGGCTGCCGATTTTGGATTGATAATCTAATCCGGCATTGTTGGTGACCATGATACACTCCTCTGCTCCCAGAGTAAGGCCTCCATAGGTATCCGGATCCTGCTTCTTTAGTTCTTCCAGCGTAATGACCTCATTGCCGGCTGCGCCGATGGAAATCATGGCTGTCGTATTTAAAAATATGGCCGGTTCCCCGCAGTCGCTGATGCCTACAATGGTAGGGCTGTAATTTTTCTTCGCATAAGTCAGATTTCGACCCAGGAAATAGGTCACATCACTGATTCCGCTCTGAATGATGCCGTCCTGGCTCATGAGAGATTCCAGCACCCATCGATCCACTACAATCTCCTGGCTGTTTTCCGGCATTCTGCCGTAAATCAACTCCGATTCCTTCAGATAAGAAAGAGGCACATAGCTGTAGCCGGTCAGAAGTTCTGACAGACCTCCCATCTGGCGGAATGTCTGGACTGTGTAGGTGGCAGAGGTAGACGCTGTAGGAACGAAAGAAAAGGACAGACCGGACTCTTCCAGATAGTCCATATAGTCGTAAACCAGGTCCTGAATGGTCAGCGTCGTAACACCCAGCTCAGATCCCCTTTCCAGAGTGATTTCCAACACATGAGAATCGGTGGTGATAAAGTCCTCCGGTTCTATGCTTGCCACATTGAGATAGTCTGATACTGTCCACAAGGTCAGTATGGTAAGAATCACCAGGAAGGCCCAGTTGCTTACCTGTCTGGCTGTTTTACTCCGAAGGAGATGTCTGGCCTCCTGCCAGAGCATGGAAAAGGGCAGGCGACCTCGTTTTTGATTCTGTGCCTGTTGTGTCCTGTTTTCCTCTGTCACCGGAGTAAACAAGCTGTCTTTTTCCGCTTCTTTCACCGTTTCCAGGGAAAGCGCCGGATGTTCTCCTTCTATAATCTGGGGCAATTCCTCCGGTGTGCCGCAGGTTACTGTCCGCTCATCTGCTACCTGAAGGAGAACGCGATCTTTGGATACCACTACCGTCAATTGTACCGGGGCAGTTCCCTCCTCCCGCAAAATCCGCAACTGAACCCCCTCTTCCTTCAACAGGGTGTTCTCATAGTCGCCTGTGTAGATGGCATTGCCGCCTGCCAGGAGCTTTTCTCGTTTCCATCCTTCCTCCTGGGCTTTCAGGCGGCCATCGGCCAGCACCAGGATCCGGTCTGCAAAAAATCTGGCAATCCGTTCTTCATGGGTGACCATGACCACCAGACTGTCCCGGGAGATCCGGTGAAGCAGGGTGCAGATATTCAGCGTATTGGCCTCATCTAAATTGCCTGTGGGCTCATCGGCAAAGATGACCTTGGGGCGGCGGGCCAGGGCTCTGGCAATGGCTACCCGCTGCTGTTGTCCGCCGGACAGTTCTCCTACATTTCTGTGAAGATAGCGATCCATATCTACTGCCGTCAGTGCTTCCCTGACCCGACTGCATTTTTCCCTGTGGGAAAGGGGGAGGGAATGCATACCCAGATAGACATTATAGGCTACACTATGATCCGGCAGCAGGTAATAATTCTGAAAGATATAGCCGAAATTCTGATTTCTCTCTGCCTCTGTCCCCGGTCTGCCATAGCGATAATCTGCCAGATGATCTGTGGAAATGGTGCCTCCATCAAAGGTGTCCAGGCCTCCTATGGCATTGAGAAGGCTGGTCTTGCCGCAGCCGGAAGGGCCTATGATGCAGACAAAGCCTGTATCCGGCAGAGTAAAGCTGATGTCATGGAGGACTCCGTTGGCATGACGGCTATGACGATCATAGGTTTTATCTAAGTGATTAACGGATATCATCTGATGCTTTCTCCTCTCTGTCTGTTGCTGTCATATCCAGGTCTGCCGGGGTACCGGCATAGGGGTATATTTGTTTTTGCAGGCTTCTTCTGATCCACAGGGCTCCAAAGAAGCTGACTGCCAGGTGAAGCGCCAGAAGTGCCAATCGTTTCTCCCAGGACAAATAAGGGAGAAGCTGGGCAATCCGGTTTACCCCCTGATGCCCTGCCATCAGAATGGCTCCTACTCCCAGGATCTGTCCTGCCAGGACAAAGGCAAGAACCTGCCAAAGAACGGAGCCTCCTGCTGCCCTGCGATTCAGTCCCATCTGTGCCAGCACCTGATAATTTTCTGTCTCCACCCCAAACATGGCGCGAAGGACAACGACCTGAAGAAGGATCACTGCCACAAAAGCAATGGCACAGACTTTCAGTGTCTGGATTCGCTGTTTGGCCAGGGCTGCATCCTGGGTGGTAGAGCTTTCTCTAAAAGGAGAGAGGGCTGCGTAACCCATATCATGAAGCTGATCCAATACCCTATCGGTATAGGCATAGTCTGTCAGGAAAAGGGAAACCTGGTCTCCATATCCATCTCCTACCATGGCGTCAAAATCCTCGTAGGAAACCTGAAAATATCGCTGCAATTTGCACTGACTGTCCCCGGCACAGAGCATCTCTCTGGATTCCTCCGGGTCACTGCCACAGGGCATAGGCACCTTCATCCCCTTCCATCGCTGATAAAGGGTACTTTCACATAAAAAAGTGCCGGATTCTACCTCACTGGAAGGAGCATACATGACATTGGTCCACTGGAACATCCCGGTAAACATCCGTCCTACATCCTGATAAAAATACAGGCCGCTTCCCCAGTCTGTTACACCTACCACTGTCACATCCATGGCAATCGAATAACTGATGCTCCAGTTTTGCCGGTCCTGAAGGTAGACCCGTATGGTCTGCCCTAAGAGGGCTGGATCTGCGGCTACCACCTCATAGAAATCTTCCGGTAGTCTTCCCTCTGTAAGGAAGGTCTCTCCCTCCGGCAAAACAGGTATGGTGGAAAGATAGAGAGGCGTATCCAGGAAAGAAACGGATTCCACCGTAGTGGCCTGGGATTCTCCTCCTCCCGAGACGGAATAATGATAGCGAAAATCAACATCCTCCCGGTATGCGTAATTGATGTCGGTGACATAACCATAGGGTTCCAGATACGACACATGGGCCAGAGACATAATCCGGCTGATATCTTCATCGGTCATATCAGATCCATCGCTGTGGCTAATGACGATACGAGTCTCATCGCCGTTTCGGAAGGCGGAATTGTCATAAATTCTGGTGGAGGTGTCATCCCAGGATACCAGAAATGTCCCGGCAAAGGCAAAGACTGCAAATACAGTCAAGGCAAAAAAAACAGTCATCCACAGACACCATACCGGTCTGGCCTTCATCTGAATCCTGGCAATGTATGCCGACAGAACCTGGTGAGATTTACCAGGAAGTTTCCCACAGGAATCCTCCCGAAAAGACGCATCCGATGTGTCTACAAAGGCAGGCTCCTCTTTCCTCTGTGGCATATCCATGACTACCCTGCCATCCTGAAGCTGGATGTGGCGGGTAACGACTGCCTCCGCCTCAGAAAATTCGTGGGTAATCAGGATCACCAGCCGTTCTTTGGCTGCCTCCGCCAGAAGACGAATCACCATGGCGCTGTTTTCTGCGTCCAGATTGCCTGTAGGCTCATCGGCAATGAGGACCGGCGCCGGTTTGGCCAGAGCCCTGGCGATGGACAGTCGCTGCTTTTGACCGCTGGAAAGTCTGGCTCCTTTTCGATTCCGAAATTGCCATAGCTCCACCTGTTTCAGGATCTGTCTGGCCTTTTCTCCGGCTTCCGCTTGTTCCATGCCGGACAGGCGCAGGGCACTGACTACATTTTCCAGAACGGTACATCCCGGCATAATCCCATAGCTCTGAGAAATATAGCTGATATGATTTCGCCGATAGGCCTCCCAGTCTGCACCGTCATAATGGGAGGTGGGCTGACCTTTCCATAGAAGTTCTCCGTTTTCATAGGGCAGGATGCCTCCCAGAACCTGGGCCAAAGTAGATTTTCCACTGCCGCTCTCTCCTGTAATGGCGACAAATTCCCCCTGTCTGAAGGAGAGATTGATCTGGGAAAGTCCCATGACCACAGAATTGGTGCCGGAATAATATTTAGATAGATTTTGTACTGCCAGTAATTCCTTTGTCATAGCCGGTTTCCTTTCACTGTCTGTTTCTCATAAGAAAAGCCCTTCCGGGAGGGGTGTCACCGGAAAGGCTTCCTTGCCTGGATGGCTGATATTTATTGTACATTACACAGGTTCATCATAGCGCTGGCGGTATCCAAGGCGCCGGTAAAGGTAAAGCGAGCCTGCTCTCTGTATATGTCGTAGGTGTAGGTAATCTCCACCCGTCTGGGGGTGTCCTCATAGACAGCTGCCAGGGTCTGCAGTCGATTCATCAGGAATGTGGCCTCCTGCTCACTCATACCAGGCATGTCCACCACACAGCAGGCGCTGGCTCTGGGGGTCTTCTTCCGCTTTAAAAATTCTGTAATCTGCTCTGCCATCTCCGGCTCTACTCCGGTGAGACGGGCAGTCTGCAGTTCTTCCTCGGAGGTTATCCCATCCGCCAATTCCTCCGATGCCGGGGCATCTTCACCCTGGATGGATGGCGCATCCTCCTCCCGGCTCTCCTCTGTGACAGCTTCCTCTGTCTCTGCCGTCTGCGTCGGCATATCAAAGAGGGCCTGAATATCAGCTGCCGTAAAACGCCACTGCACGCCAATACGCCGTCCTGTCAATTTTCCTGATTTAATATAGTTACGAATCGTTCGCAGCGTCAGACCTGTAATTTCTGCCACATCCTCTGCTGTGTACATTTTTTCAAATTCCATTTCTCTCCTCCTGAAAGATCGGTTCATGGATTTTCTGCCATTATAATCCTTTTCCACATAAAATGCAACTTTTCTGGTTCTTTTCCCCCACTTTGCCTGTTTTTTTGTCCATTTTTCCCCATTTTTTTAAATTTAGCAGAATTTTTGCCGATATTTTCACCCACCGATGTCCCTTTTTCTACAGGTTCCATGGAACCCATGGCATAATTCCTCCATCTGTGCTAAAATCGGATTGTGGTATTTTTCTTTTGATCCCAACCTCATGTTTAAGGACAATTACGATCATGAATTATAAAATTGCTATCTGCGACGATGCTGCCCCGGATCGGGCTTACCTGATGGAGCTGGCAAAGACCTGGGCCGAAAAAAACGGTCATACCCTGCAATTGTCTCTCTTTTCTTCTGCTGAAGAATTTCTGTTTCATTATGAGGACCCAGGAAACTATGACATCCTCCTGCTGGATATTGAGATGGGGGCTATGGACGGGGTAACCCTGGCTAAAAAAATCCGAAAAGAAAATGAGACGGTTCAGATCGTCTTTATCACAGGCTATTCCGACTATATCTCAGAGGGCTACGAGGTGGCAGCTCTCCACTATCTGATGAAGCCTGTAGGGGCAGAAAAGCTGTGGCAGGTACTGGATCGGGCTGCGGAAAAGCTCCGTAAGGATGAGCAGGTGCTGACTCTGGAAATCGGTGGAGAGATGGTCCGCATCCCCATCTATCAGATTCGCTACATTGACGTATACGGCAACTATGCCACCATCCACGGGCGAGAGAATTACAAGGTTCGGAAAACCCTGGGGGAGCTGGCTTCCCTTCTGGATGAGCGCTTTTATCGGGCAGGCCGCTCGGTCATTGTGAATCTCACCTGTATCCGGCGGGTGACCAAAACAGACATCTATTTAAACGATGGTTCTTCTTTGCCGTTACCCAGAGGTGCCTATGAGGGCGTCAATCAGGCCATCATACATCTGTAATCCGCAAAAACTGTCTCACAGAGAGCTTTGATTTTTTCCATCGC
>CAYMSZ010000109.1:0-6435 GCA_964393285.1 uncultured Lachnospiraceae bacterium
GATGACGGCAGCTTTGCCTATACCATAAAGAAATTTGGCGTTGTAAATCGCTATGTCGCCCAGACACCAACCATACCTGCCGCACTGACTGACAAAAGAATCAGCCACAGGGTCATGTTGCCGGTGTCTCCCGTCTCCACCTGACTTCCCGGGTCGGGAGTCGTGCTGCTTTCCTTTTCTTTTTGGGACAGGCCGGAAGTCCCAGGTTCCACCGTACCGGTATTTTCGGCAGGCTTTGTGTCGGGAACAGCTTCGGAAATCTTCTCCCATCCGGCAACCAGGGTAATATCCTTTGTCATAGTAATCTGCTGACCTGCCGAATAGGTTTTGTTCTCTGCCTGCCATCCGGTAAAGGTATAACCATCCATGCTGGGAGCAGCCTTAATCGTTGCCTCTACGCCGTACTTTACACTTGCAGAGCTGTAATCAACTTTTCCGGTATCACTGCCTCCGTTCAGATCATAGGAAATCGTAACGGAATCCAGATCATAATAAACCTGTAAGGTCAACAGACTGATCTCTCCGTCTGTTACCGTAGGCATGATCACATTGCCGGACAAAACAGATTTCTCCGTATTTACATGATAATGCTCCAGGGTCTTGGGAACTGCCGAAACGGTGGTATCCAGTGTTCCATACAGGGGCATCTCTGTTTCGATCAGGGTATAGCTGCCATCCAATTCTTCTCTGTAATGCTCTACCCGATAGGCAGCAGTAAGGGGATTCACCGGTAAGGCCTGGGGATTACAATCATAATATACTTTCACAATAAGGGAGCCATCCCCGCTAATAGGCAAAGCCTCTGTCTGGGCTGCCGTCACACTGTTTTCATAGGTTACTTTGCTCATGGTATACCCATGATAAACCTTGGTAATGGGTGCAATGTCTTCCGCGGTTTTGCCTGTCAGGGTCAGCCTGTCTGTCGTCACTTCCGTATATCCGTCTTCGGATGCATTCTGCTGATAAAACTGTATGGTGTATTTTGTATCGGCATTGGGAATCCATTTGGCATATAATTCAATGTCCACATCCAGGGATTTCGGAGTAAATGCTTCTGTATATTCCGGGTCCAGATACCAGCCTGCAAACATATAGCCAGGCGCTCCTTCCGGAATATAAACATCAGGTACCCCATATGCGATTACTCTGGCACTGGAATCCGGATACACATATGCTCCATCCCATATATCCCAGTAATACTCAATCAATACATAACGCGACCACTTGCCATAGAGAGTAAAGCTGGTCAGAGGGATGGTATCAGAAGTATATTGGGCGGTACAGGCAGCATCCAGATACCAGCCTTCAAATACATAATGTTCATTATTTCCGTGAACCGTAGGCGCTGCATGGGTGGTTCCGCTGGCCATGGTTTCCGATGCCGGTATGTTGATCTTAGGAGGGGCATAGGCTGCCCCACTCTCTGCCCACTCATAAGTGACAGTAATGGGGGAAGCAACGGTAATTACCACTTTATACCCGTAATACTGCAGCGCATCTCCTCTCTCCTGGTCACTATCTGCAGGTGAGGAAGCAGTCACATTTGCCGGAATGGGAATCATTGTTGTGTCATAGGTTAACTGCCCGTTGCTTCCGGTCATGTCCGAAAGAGGGACTTCAAAGCTGACCCGGGGACTTCTTTCAAAGGTTGGCGTACCACTCTCATCATATCCTGTAAAGTTGTAAAAGGACACTTTCGTCATGGTGGACTGTATCAATTTTTCTGCCTGATCACCATAGTAAGAAATAATATCTCCCCAGGTAATGGTCTTCACACCATCCTGCTCCGTTACCAGCTCCTCCGGAAGGTTATCGATACCCGATACGGTAAAGGTATCTGCTGTAATGGTATAGCTCTCATTGGCCTCCCCTGCAGAGGTAATGGTAATCTGAGTAATCAGCTGGTTCAGGGCCTCTGTCACATTGGTATAATCGCCCAGAGGATGGAAATAATCTGCACTGGTGCATACTTTCTCCATAATGTTTACGAAATTCTCTTCTGTATCATCTATGTCCGATCTTCCGGAGGAATGGTAATCTCCAAAAGCAAAGATGGTAGCCCCCTGTGCTTTCAGCTTTTCACTGGCAGTTAACACCGCCTGCTCCCGAATCACACTTTTTCCTGTCTGGGGTGTATTCTGAATGGGCAATGAGCTTGCCATGATACAGACAATCAGATTTCTCTCCTCGTTTGTATCATTGGCATTGGCGATATCTGCCAGCTGCTCGGCAATGGTAAGTCCTGCATCCATACGGGAAGCACCTGCATACCAGGCCATCATGGTATCCGGGTCCAGAACATTCTCCGCTTCCTCCAGGGATAAAAATACCCTGTCATAGCTTTCCCCGGACAGATATCCTGCCGGAAGTTTTGGTAAATCCGCTGTGGAAAAATCTCTTACCTCTGTCCAGCCGGATTTTGAAACAAAGCCATCCTTTGTATAATAACCGGTATTAAAGCTGACATTGGAAGAGGTGGAAACCTGTCCCGGGTAAGTGTTCCGGTCATAGGGATCTATCTGACCGCCTAAATTCAGCCGTCCGTAACCGGCAATGGCTACCCGGTGCTCTCCTCCTGTAGTCGGCGCCGCAAGGGTGTCCAGCAGATCCTTCATGGCAGCGATAATGGTAGCTCTTTGATTTCCTTCGTCATCGGAGGTGTTCATCCACTTGGACTGATCCATGACAAAAATAATATCACAGGGCTTAATGGTAGTCGTAGTCTCTGTTGCGCTGGTCAGATACGATTCGATCTTAAGCTGCTTTGTATTTCCGTAACCTGTGGTCAGAATTGCGGAGGAGGTAGCCACAAAAGAATCGGCATCTGTCGTATCCTCGTCTGCCCATGACGTCTCAGGGATCAGGGAACATAGCATCATAATTGCAAGAAGACAAGCAAACAGTTTCTGGAAAAAATGATTGGACTTTTTCATGGAATCTTTCCTTTCATAGTGTATGTGATACCTTGCAGAATGAAAGTACAAAAAAAACACCTGCTACTCGATAAATACGGGTTGTAAGTGTTCTGATGGTAAATCAACTCACTGCGTCGACTTTATTATACAAAGAAATTTTCGGCAGTGCAATAGAATTTACATTTATTCCCATTTTTTATTGTTTTCTGATGAAACCCTTTCTTACCTTTCGGTATTTTTGACAGAAAAGTCCAAAAAAGCCAGTAGTTATGGATGTATTTTATCCTACTACTGGCATGAGGTATTTCTTTCCTCTTTGTATAAAATGAAACCAGGAACCACTGTATTTAAACAGAATCCGGCTCCTCTCCCCGGTTTTTCCTTCCTACATCCTTTAAATTGGTAATGCTTCCATCCTTTTCCTGAATGGAAATATTGTCCAGGTTTCCTCGCAGATTCTTACGAATCGCCAGGATATATTCGTGTCTCAGTCTGGATTGCTCCTCTGCTTCCTCCGGGGTCAATCCCACAGACTTAGACTTGTGATACAACTGGTTGATACGCTCAATATCTTTCTCCGTCATGTTCTTTCTCCTACTATGATACATTTATAATCTTCTCTGCCGTTTTGATACCGTCTATGGCTGCAGAGGTAATCCCTCCTGCATATCCTGCTCCCTCTCCGCAGGGATAAATTCCCTGAATATTTGCCTGAAATCCTTCATTCCGCACCATTCGAATGGGAGAAGATGTCCTGCTTTCCACTCCGGCCAGAATCCCATCCTCCCGATCAAAACCGCGGATTTTTCTGCCAAAGGAGGCAATTCCTTCCTGAATGGCCTGATTTATTTCCTCCGGAAGGATCTGACGCACATTGGCCAATCCATATTTGCCGCAGATATCCGGTACTACCTCACCTAAGGCAGTGCTGGCACGGTTTTCGCAAAAATCTCCATACAGCTGTACCGGCACCAGACCCTGTGCCGCTTCATAGGCTCTTTTTTCAAGGAAACGCTGAAACTCCATTCCGGCAAACAGATCCGGGGACTCTTCCTTCGGCCAGGAGGAATCGGTTTTGTATTTCATCTTCCAGGCCATAAAGTCTGATGGCTGTACGGTTACGACAATGGCGCTGTTGGCATTTCTTCCGTCTCTGGCATGGTAACTCATTCCGTTTACTGCCAGACGGCCCGGCTCAGAAGAGGCATTTACTACCTTACCTCCGGGGCACATACAAAATGAATATACCCCTCGCCCTCCGGTTGTCTGGGCTGTCACCTTATAGGGAGCTGCCGGCAGATGAAGTCCTGCCTCCCCATACTGACTTCTTTGAATCATCTCCTGGGGATGCTCCATGCGAACTCCTACTGCAAAGGCTTTGGGTTCCATGTACAGCCCTGCCTGGGAAAGCATTTGAAAGGTATCTCTGGCGCTGTGACCAATGGCCAGAACACAACAGTCTGTGGAAATTTCCTGAACCGTTCCTGCTGTCTCATAACGGAGAGCCTTCAGTTTTTGATGTTCTATGACCAAATCAGTGACACGGGCTCCAAAGTGTACCTCTCCCCCATGTTCCAGAATTGCCTGACGAATCCCGGGTATTACCCTGGCCAGCACATCCGTACCTATGTGAGGCTTGCTGTCATATAAAATGGCAGGATCGGCGCCAAACTGAACAAAGACCTCCAATACATGTCGAATCCGCCCGGAGGGATCCTTTATCATGCTGTTTAATTTTCCATCTGAAAAGGTACCGGCTCCACCCTCTCCAAACTGTACATTGGACTCCGGGTTCAGGCTTCCTCCGTTCCAGAACGCAGCTACATCTTTTCTGCGGGCTTCCATTTCTCTGCCTCGTTCCAGAAGAATAGGATTTCTTCCCTGCAGAGCCAGCTCATAGGCTGCAAAAAGGCCCGCAGGTCCGGCCCCTACAATAACAGGACGGTTTGCTCCTGCATCATTTCCCTTTCCCACAGGGAAACGATAGTCTGCTTCCTGTACCGGGCTTACTCCCTTCTTACCCATCCGTTTTAAAATCTTTGCCTCATCTGCCGCCTTTACATCCAGGGTATAGACATACAGAATGTTCTGTTTATCCCGGGCGTCAATGGATTTTTTCCGAATATGTACCTCACTGATCTGAGAGAGAGGAATCTTTAAAAAATCCGCAGCCAGCTGTTTGGGAGAAGCGTCCTCCTGTATTCTGCATTTGCACTGTCCAATTCGAATCATAACTTTGTCCTTATTTTCTGTGATTGTTTGTCATGTTTATCATTTTCAGCCTGTATCACAGACTTTCCTGCTGTGATTCCGCCGGTAATGGCCCAGTGAAGATTGTATCCCCCGCAGATTCCATCTACATCCAGCATCTCTCCTGCCAGATACAGTCCCGGCACCTTAGAGGATTCCATGGTGTCTGTACGGATCTCCTCCAGATCAATTCCTCCGGCTGTCACCTGTGCCCGGTCATATCCCAGAGCACCCAGTATGGGGACTGTCAGACCCTGCAGCCGTCTCTGTAAAGCAGCAAGCTCCTTTCCGGACATTTCCTCTGCTTTTTTATGGATGGGAAGGCCGGATTCCCGCACCAGAAACTCCCACAGCTTCTTAGGCAGCAAGCCGATTCCCCAGTCATATACTTCTTTATAGCCTATGGTCTGCTGTCTGCCGCGGAGCATTTCCAGACATTCCTTTTCCGACTGCTCCGGCATAAAATTCAAAACAATGCTTACTTTTTTCTTTCTGTAAAGAGCTTCTATGGCAGGATGGCTGAGCTGAAATATGACAATACCGGATAAGGCTCCTTCTGTCCATTGCAGCTCTCCTCTTTCCCTGCGTATCCGGTTCTGGTCAACATACAGATCCGCCTGCACCTGACATCGGGTGCCAGCCAGGGATTGATACTGTTTTTTCTCTATCTGAAGAGGAACCAAAGCCGGGAACACAGTCTTGCAATGATGACCAAGCTGTTGTGCCAGCTCATATCCGCTTCCGTCAGAACCACTGTGGGCTGCACTTTTTCCTCCGCAGCTAAGAAGCACATGGGAAGCCTCTATTCTGTCTCCGTTCCGTAACCGGATGGAAAAAAGGGAGTCCTTTTGTTTTACAGATTCCACCTCTTGCTGAAGGGAAAAGTGAATCCCCAAATGCTGGCACTCTGCCAGCATACATTCCAGTACGGAAGCCGCCTGGAGAGAGGCAGGATAATAATATCCGTCCCGGTTTACAGAAGGGATTCCCAGGCTCTCCATAAATGTCAGTACCTCTGATGTAGGATGAGCTGCCAAATACTCTTTCAGCTGCCTGGGTGCCTGGGTATAGTAACAATCCGGGGTCAATACCTCATTGGTAAAATTGCAGCGGCCATTTCCTGTAGACAGGATTTTTTTCCCTACCCGGTCCATATGATCGATGACACAGACTCTCAGGCCACCCCGGGCTGCCGTAATCGCTCCGGATAAACCGGCGGCCCCGCCGCCTATGACCGCCAAATCCCATGGTTTCATACCCTTCCTCCTGT
>CAYMSZ010000110.1:0-6382 GCA_964393285.1 uncultured Lachnospiraceae bacterium
AACTCCCTGATCCGGGAATTCATCGGGGGAAGTGTGTTCCCCGTAGGCTAGGAGAAAATATCTTTTGACCCAGGCTGTATTTTATGCTAGAATGTAGCCTGACGAGTAGGACAAATGATCGCGGCTGCAAGCACCGCAAGGTGGCAGATGAGGAAAGTCCGGGCTTCACAGGGCAGGATGCCGGTTAACGGCCGGTAGGGGTGACCCTCAGGATAGCGCAACAGAAATAAACCGCCTCCCAGGGAGGTAAGGATGGAAAGGCAGTGTAAGAGACTACCGCCGTCCTGGTAACAGGGCGGGCACATGCAAGCCCCATTCGAAGCAAGACCAAACAGAAAGCATAAGGCGGCCCGTCTGCTTTCGGGTAGGTCGCTGGAGCCTGATGGTAACATCAGGCCTAGATAGATGATCATTCAAGACAGAACCCGGCTTATCGTTTTACTCGTCCTTTTTTTGTACAGCAGACAAAAGAAAAGAGGATAGGACAGAGATGGAGAGAATCAAGATCCGCTATGTCAGTGATGAGATTGAAAAGTTGACATATATTGATGGAAAATCAGACTGGATTGATTTGCGTGCCGCAGAAGATGTGGTCATGAAACAAGGGGAATTTCGTTTGATCAGCCTGGGCGTTGCCATGGAGCTGCCAAAGGGCTATGAGGCACATATTGTTCCCCGCAGTTCTACTTACAAGAACTTTGGACTCATCCAGGCCAATCATATGGGAGTCGTAGACGGCAGCTACTGCGGAGAAAATGACATCTGGCGTTTTCCTGCCATTGCCATGAGAGATACGGAGATTCATGTAAATGACCGAATCTGCCAGTTCCGCATTATGGCCAATCAGCCCCAGCTTCATTTTGAGGAGGTGGAGCACCTGGAGGGAAACGACAGGGGAGGCTTTGGCAGCACCGGACGGAACTAATCAGTGGAAAAGTATCGTGAGAAGGAGGATTCTGTATGCGTATTCGAAACCTTGGTAAAGTGTTCATCGCCGCAGCCTGCCTTCTCCTTTTTTCTGCCTGCAGTTCGGAGGGAGCCAGACTGAATAAAGAAGGACTGGCTTACTATCAGGAGGGTTCCTATGCGGAGGCCATTTCCACTTTTGAAAATGCCATCGTTGCCGATACCCAAAAGCCGGAATATCAGGTGAATAAAGGGATGGCACATCTGGAGCTGGGAGACTATACTTCTGCCCAGAGCTGCTTTGACAGTGCCTTGCGCTTAGACGAGAATGATGAGACGGCATACCGGGGAAAAGGGATTGCCTATTTGGAAGCAGGAGCTTATGAGGACGCAATAGCAGCCTTTAACCAGGCCTTGAATTGTGCGTCCGGAAAAGCCACATCCCTGGAATATGATATTCTTTTTTATCGGGGAGAGGCCCAGAGTAAAGCAGGAGACTATGACGGAGCAGAGGACACCTATACGGTATTGTTGGAGACCAGAGGAACCGATGCCGAAACCTGTTATCTCAGGGGAACTGCCAGAGCAGCCAAGGCTGCGGCAGGAAATGGTGATTTTCAGGAGGCCATAGCGGATTTTGATCAGGCGGTCAAGCTTGCACCTGCAGATTATAATATGTATCTGAATATTTACTACTGCCTGACAGAGTGGGAAGCAAATGAGCAGGCCATAACCTATTTGCAGAAAGCACTGACTGTCAGTGACACCAGCAGCGCCTCCCACAAAGCCAGAGGTACCATCCATTTCCTCCTGGGAGATTACAGCGCAGCTTTGTCGGAATTCCGCTATGAGGAGGATAAGGCAGACACAGAGATGCTGATCTGTATCGGTCTCTGTTATCAGGCCCAGGGAGATTATGATACCTCCTACGAATATTTTACGAAAGCCCTGGAGTCAGGCGGAGAAAATGCAGAGATCTATTATCAGATGGGAATGTGCATGTTCAGCATGGAGGAATATGCCTCTGCTGTGAACTATTTTGAGAGTGCATTGCAGATGTCGGATTCCACCTATCGCAAGGAAATGATGTATGACATAGGGGTGTGCTATGAGAGACTGTACCAGTATACCCAGGCCAGGGCAGCATTCCAGTCCTATGCAGACGCCTACGGCACCACCGCAGAACTGCAAAAAGAACTGGATTTTCTGGCTACCAGATGAGCAGGATATTTGACAGCAACAGGAGTAAGCAATGTACGAAACACAGGAACAAAAAGAAAAAGTAATTTTATTTGGGGTCCAGATGGCGGAGGGAGACGATACCTGGACCTCTCTTCTTGAATTAAAGGATCTGGCAGATACAGCCGGGGCAGAGACAGTAGGCTACCTGATTCAAAATCGGGAAGCGCCTCATCCCGGTACTTATCTGGGAAAAGGAAAGATCGAGGAACTAAAGGAACAGATCTGGGAGAAGGAAGCAACCGGCGTGATTTGCGATGATGAGCTTTCTCCGGCACAGCTGAACAATCTGACCTCTTTGTTAAACTGCAAGGTCATGGATCGAACCCTGATTATTCTGGATATTTTCGCTGCCAGAGCCTCTACCAGAGAGGGTAAGATTCAGGTAGAGCTGGCACAGCTGAAATATCGGTCAGCCAGGCTTATCGGTCTGCGGGATTCTCTTTCCAGACTGGGAGGAGGAATCGGTACCAGAGGACCGGGTGAATCCAAACTGGAGATAGATCGACGCCGGATTCATGATAGAATCTCCTGGTTAAAAGGAGAATTGAAAGAGGTGGAGCGCCACAGAGATGTGACGAGACAGAAGCGTTCCGAGGAACGGATTCCCGTAGCAGCCATTGTAGGTTACACCAATGCAGGAAAGTCTACCCTGTTAAACACCTTGACAGGAGCAGGGATTTTGGCAGAGGATAAGCTGTTTGCTACCCTGGACCCTACCACCAGAGTGCTGCCTTTGCCGGGAGGAGAGAAGATCCTCCTGACAGATACGGTAGGCTTTATTCGGAAATTGCCTCACCATCTGATCGAAGCCTTCAAAAGTACCCTGGAGGAAGCCAAATATGCGGATATCATCCTCCATGTGGTGGATAGCTCCAGCCCACAGGCAGACACACAGATGTATGTGGTTTATGACACCTTAAAAAGTCTGGGAGTGGAAGATAAAACCGTGATTACCCTGTTTAATAAGAGTGACCGCTTCGAGAGCAAGACGGTCAATATCCAGGATCATCAGGCAGACCATACCCTGTCTGTTTCCGCTGTGACAGGACAGGGACTTCCCGAATTAAAAGACCTGCTGGCCCAGATTCTTCGGGAGCGAAAGATCTATATCGAAAGGACCTATGACTATAAGGATATGGGGAAGCTTCAGCTGATCCGCAAATATGGGCAGCTGCTATCAGAAGAATATCAGGATGAAGGTGTAAAAGTTACCGGATATATCCCCATGGAGTGGATTGAAAAGATATAAAGGAATGATGTTGCGATCAAAAGGGAATCTGCCAAAGGCCAAAGTGCCGGGCAGATTCTTTTTTTTGACCTTTTGACCCTGGCTGATGCCACCTATTGCTTCATTGCTGCGTAATTCCTTGACATCAAAAATAGAAAAATTTTACAATCTGCTAAAAACATGGAGAAAACAGATATAAATACGGATAAATATGACATTTGATACTGTTGAAATATTGGAAAAAACTTAAAAAATTCTACAGAAATTTGAAAAAAGTCTCAACATTTTTGGACAGATGTGTTAATATAATGGTGAAGTATTATTTTTGAGTTTTCAAGATACTCGAAAGTAGAAAAGTATTCGTTACAGGGGGAACTAACATGGCAAAAGAAATGATTGCAATGCTACTTGCCGGCGGACAGGGCTCCAGATTATATGCCCTGACCCAAAATCTGGCAAAACCCGCAGTTCCTTTTGGCGGAAAGTATCGTATTATTGACTTCCCGCTATCGAACTGTGTAAATTCCGGCATTGATACCGTCGGAATTCTGACGCAGTACCAGCCACTGGTATTGAATGAGTATATCGGGAACGGACAACCTTGGGATCTGGACCGTCTGTATGGAGGCGTACATGTGCTGTCTCCTTATCAGAAAGCCAAAGGATCGGATTGGTACAAGGGCACAGCAAATGCCATTTACCAGAACATCCGCTTCATAGAGAATTATGATCCCCAGTATGTAATCATCCTGTCCGGTGACCAGATTTGCAAGCAGGACTATAGTGATTTCCTGCGGTTCCATAAGGAGAAGAATGCAGAATTTTCCGTAGCTGTCATGGAAGTACCCTGGGAAGAGGCACCTCGTTTTGGCCTGATGGTAACAGACGAGAATGATAAGATTTCCGAGTTCCAGGAAAAGCCGAAGAATCCTAAGTCCAACCTGGCTTCCATGGGTATCTACATCTTCAACTGGGATATTTTAAAGAAGTATCTGGAGGAGGATGAGGCAGATCCTAATTCCGAGAATGATTTTGGTAACAATATTATCCCCAACCTCCTGAGGGATGGTCGTCGGATGTATGCCTATCATTTTGACGGATACTGGAAGGATGTAGGAACCATTTCCTCTCTGTGGGAGGCAAATATGGAGATTCTGGATCCTGATATTTCCGGTATCAACCTCTTTGATGACAAATGGAAGATTTACAGCCGAAACAGTGGTATGGCAGGTCATCACATCAGTGCCAATGCCACAGTGGAAAATTCCATGGTAACAGATGGCTGCCGCATCGACGGTACCGTAAGACACTCTGTACTCTTTGACGGGGTAACCGTAGAGGCAGGAGCAGTAGTAGACGGTGCAGTTGTCATGGGTGGCACGATCATCAAGGCCGGCGCAAAGGTTTCCCACTGCATTATTGCAGAAGATGTAGTAGTTGGAGCAGGCTCTGTCATAGGTGCCGCACCGACAGAGACAGAAAATGGCGTAGCCACCATCGGACCCAATGTAAAGATTGGCGCCGGTGCACAGATCGGCCCCAACGCCATGATTGATTCTGATGTAAAGGAAGGTGAAGTACGATGATTAACGCCAATTCCGATGCTCTGGGTATTATTTTCCCCAATACATATGACGGGGTGGTGCCCGAACTGACCAAGGAACGCCTCATGGCCTCCATCCCTTTTGCCAGCAGATATCGTCTGATTGACTTTACCCTGTCCAGTCTGGTCAACAGTGGTATCAGCAATATTTCCATTGCAACCCGCGAGAATTATCTTTCCCTGCTGGATCACTTAGGCAGCGGCAGAGAGTGGGATCTGGCCCGTAAAAACGGCGGTCTGAATATTGTGCCTCCTTTCGCACAAAAGGAAGCCACAGTTTATCATGGACGTGTAGAGGCTTTGTATTCCCTTCTGACCTTCTTAGGCAGACAGAAGGAAGAGTATGTAGTTATGACAGACAGCAACCTGGCCATCAATTTTGATTATAAGGCATTTTTGCAGACTCATATCGAGAGCGGAGCCGATGTAACCATGGCATACCATGTGATTCATAATCCGGAGAATCCGAAAACTTCTCTGACTCCCATTGTAGATGGTCAGTATTTTACCCTGGAGGTGGATGCTGAGACTGGCAAGGTTCAGGAAATCAAGATTAACACCCCCATCAAGGGAACCCAGAACAGCTGCCTGAATATCTATGTCATGAAGAGACAGCTCCTCATTGATCTGATTGCTCAGAGCTATGTAGATGGAGATGTATATTTTGAAAGAGATATCCTGGTACGTAAGGGAGCGAATCTGGATATCCGTGCATACCGCTATGATGGCTATGTAGCCCGTATTATCAGCATAAAGTCTTACTTTGATGAGAATATGAAGCTGTTGGATGAGAAAAATCTGGACGCCCTCTTTGGAGGAGGTCAGATTTATACCAAGATTCGTGATGACCATCCTACCCGCTATGCGGCAGGCTCTAAAGCCAAAAATGTCATGGCAGCAGACGGCTGTATCATCGAAGGAGAAGTGGAGAATTGTGTTCTCTTCCGTGGCGTGAAGATTGCCAAGGGAGCCAAGGTAAGAAACTCTGTTCTGATGCAGGATACTGTCATTGAGGAAGGCGCCGATGTGAACTACATCATCACTGACAAGAATGTGGTAGTCAGCGCAGGTCAGACCGTTTCCGGTACGGAGTCCTTCCCTGTATGTATTGGAAAGAATCAGAAGGTTTGATCCATTCAGTCTGACCGGTTTTGGTCACTGAGGTTCAACCATTTCACGAACAAGTAAAAATTGCCCTTGTTTTGTCTTTGCAGGCAGAAACAAGGGCATTTTTTTACCATGTATACAGACAAAGGCACAAACTTAGCATTCCGGTTCATCTTTCGTCAGAAGCCTACGATAGCTTACATCCATTCCCAATGCACCAAGGGGAGCAGTAATCAGGATCGCCAGGACAGATACCGACAGAACGATTTTTCCGCAGGAAAGGCCAAGGGACAGGG
>CAYMSZ010000111.1:0-1499 GCA_964393285.1 uncultured Lachnospiraceae bacterium
TAAAAACCGAACAGATCCATCAGGCTCTGGTTTCCTGCCTTTGGATCAGCTCCTTATAATAATCTACTGCCATAGGCAGACTGGCGGCATACATATTTTCGTTTAACCCATGCATTCCCTTCATTTGCTCCGGGCCATACAAAATAGGGGCAAAACGAACACAGGCATCGCAGACCTGATCCCAGAAACGGCAATCGGTACCGCCGGTAACCACATAGGGCATGATTCCTACGCCGGGGAAAATGGTATGGATGACATCCTCTGTCATATGGAAGGGGCCGCCATTGAGATCCAGGGAACGGGAAGGATTGCTTTTGCAGATGACTTCTGTCTCCAGTCCATAGGAAGCAGCCAGTTTGGTAATCACATCCAGACTTTCCTCCGCATCCTGATGGGGAATGAAACGGAGGTTGGCCCACACAGATGCCTCATTGGGAATCACATTGTAACCGTGAGAGCCTTCCTGCATGGTAAAAGCGATGGTTGTCCGAAGCATGGCTCCTGCCTGACCGGAGATGGAGGGCATGGCCTGAACCAGCAAGGGCTTAAAGAGCCACAGGTTGGAAAACAGCAGCCGCAAAAGAAAACTGGTGCTGTAGGGAGCCAGATTTTCCAGCATACCGACTACTGCCGGAGACATGGCGCTGTGGAAGGGACTCTTCTTTTCTACCTGGCAGACAAATTTAGACAGCATGGGAATAGGGGTATTTTTGCCGGGATAGCTGGAATGACCGCCGTGACCCTTGGCAGTAAATTTCACATCACCGTAGCCTTTCTCGAAAATGCCGATGGCTGCGAAATAGCCGGGGATTCCACTCATGGGTTCCATGACCAGACTGCCTCCTTCATCGTTCAGGAGATACAGGTGGATGCCATGATCCTTCATATAGCCTGCCAGCTTCGGACCTCCGTCTCCCATGATCTCCTCAGTGCAGCTGGAAATCAGGTACACATCACAGGCAGGGGTATATCCGGTCTGGATCAGTTCCTCTACTGCCTGATAAAAGCTGGCTACGCTACACTTGGTATCTGCACTGCCTCGTCCCCAGACCATGCCGTCGGCAATGGTTCCCGAATAGGGAGGATACTTCCAGTCTCCCGTAGCCTCTACCACATCCTGGTGACTCATCAGGCCGATAGGCTCCATAGAAGGATCTTTGCCTCTCCACCGAAGCATCAGATTGCCGTCAATCTCGATTTTGTCACAGGTGGCAAAGACATGAGGGAACAACTCTTCCAACAGTTTATGATAGCCTAAGAATTTCTCGATTTCCGGCTGATCCCGATGGCTTACTGTCTCATACTGAATCATACGGGACAGCTTATTCGCATAGGCATCGGTTCGCTCCGTTTCCGTAGAGAACTGATAATCTGTGGTCTTATGAGGCAAGAACAAGGTGCGAATGACAGCAATCAGGAACAGAACAACCAAAATCCCCAATATCAACAAAACAGCATACAAAATCCATTTTCCCATTATGATTCCTCCTCTTTTTTCT
>CAYMSZ010000111.1:1599-6297 GCA_964393285.1 uncultured Lachnospiraceae bacterium
TTTGTATCATTGATGTTTGCACCATTCCTATTTGTGTCGTTCATGTGTGTGCCCTCCTTAGAATATGATCCCGCAGATCACAGCGGCAGCCATCCCGCAGAGCATACTGCCGGCAATGGCAAAATTTTCGACCCAGGCTTTTTGCTTTTTTTCTGCCAGATAAAGAAAACCTGCCATAGCAAGGGCAGAAACTGCTAAGGTTACCAGCTGGAGATATTGACCGGTCATGACGATACGACCACCGGATAACTGGATCAGCTCACCGATATAACTGCCTACATAGGCAGAGATCAGTCCTACGAACATGGCGGTCATGGCATCGTCTGCAAAGGAACGGCCTCCTTTTTTGCCGCCTGCCTGGCCTTTTAGCTTATTGGCATAGCCTTTTCCGAAAAATACCATGCAAACGCAGCCCCAGATAATACCTACGGTCATCAGTAAGGCGATGGTGGTAAAGGCACTGGTGGTCATTTCTGCTGCATTCAGACCGGACAAACCTAAGCTTCTGGCCGCAATATCTGCTACACTGGTTTCATAATGAAGGGCACCGACTACGGATAATCGAAGCCAGGGCAAAGGGATTCCCAAGGAGCCTGACAAGGCGATGACGCCCAGGAGAATACTGATACTGGGCAAAACAGAAAAGGTGGCACTGGATGTAATGGCTTGCTTTAATTTCTTTGGGTCCATGCCAATGGCAAGACCGGCCCGATAAGCCCGCACCATAAAAAAGATACAAAACAGTGCCACAAATAAGATGATTCCGCCGCTGATAAGATACAGCGGCAAGCTGTTGAGTTGCTGCAAAATTTCCATTGTAATATACCTCCCCCAAACATAGATTTGACATACCTTTTTTATCGTTTCGCCAGCTCATCGGTGACATCCTTCCATGTCACGCCTTTTTCTGCCAGCAGTACCATGAGATGATATAAAAAATCAGCAGCCTCGTATTTTACTTCTTCCGGATCCGGATTTTTTGCCGCGATGACGATCTCTGTAGCCTCCTCTCCTACTTTCTTTAAGATCTTGTCGATTCCCTTGTCAAAAAGATAGTTGGTATAGGAGCCCTCCTTTGGATGAGCCTTGCGGTGGGCAATGACCTGTTCCAGTTCTTCAAAAACATTCCCGGTGCTGCGTTCACTGCCGCCTTCTTCCAAAAGCGGGCGGAAGAAGCAGGAATAAGAACCGGTATGGCAGGCAACCCCCACCTGCTCTACCTTGGCTAACAGGGTATCCCAGTCACAGTCTGCCGTCAGAGAACGGACATATTGAAAATGTCCGGAGGTCTCTCCTTTTAGCCACAGACTTTGACGACTGCGGCTAAAATAGTTCATGCGGCCTGTCTGACAGGTACGAAGAAAGGCTTCTTCGTTCATATAAGCCATCATCAGCACCTGACCGGTATGAACATCCTGAACGATGCAGGGCAAAAGGCCATCCGGACCCAGTTTAAACTGACTCCAGGACAGATCTGTCTCCGGCTCCTGCACCGTTACTGTCCCAGATACGGGAAATCCGGGAAGGGAGTCCCCTGTTGCAGAATCTGCCTGTGCGGAGGAACCCACACCATGATACAGGGCCAGGCGATTTTTTCCGAAACGACGAACCGCTTCCTCGTATACCGCCATTTCTGTCTCATCCTCCTGGCGTATCAGAGCGGCTCTGGCTCCGGCATAGAGATATTTCTTTACATCCTCCAGGCGTCTGGTCCTTCCTCCTGCCATCACAGGCAAGATACCGGCTTTGGTATACTGTCGGATGAGGCCAATGGCTGCCTCATGATCTTCGTCTTTTTCCGACGCATCCAGGAAGAATCCCATGGAAGCTCCCTCTGCTGCTTTTTGGGCCAGGTAAGCCGTCACATCCTCCACCTGGGTTCCCTGGGAGGTAAAGGCCTTTCCTTCTTTTAAAATCAATATGGGATCACAGTTATATTGCTTTTCCATGTTCGCTGCTCCTGTTTCTCACATTTTTCATTGGTGTTGCCTGTTTGATCATTCAAATCGGGATACTGCTTCTGCCAGGTCAATGCGACCTTCATACAAGGCTTTTCCTATAATGGCTCCCTGTATGCCAGCCTCATAAATTTGCTGCAGATCTTCCATGGAGGAGACTCCGCCGGAGGCTATGATATTCATACCTGTGGCATGGGAAAGGGCTTTTGTAGCCTCCACATTGGGACCGTTTAACATTCCGTCCCGGGAAATATCTGTGTAAATGATGGTCTCCACGCCCATCTCTTTCATTTCCAGTGCCAGGTCCATGGCAGATCTCTCACTGATCTGTTCCCAGCCCCGGATGGCTACCAGACCATCCTTGGCATCGATACCGGCTGCAATATGCCGGGCTCCAAACTGCCGGACTGCTTCCTTCAGCATTTCCGGATGTTCCACAGCCTGGGTGCCGATAATGGCTCGATGGACTCCCAGGCGAAGGACCTCTTCGATATCCCACAGAGAGCGAATTCCTCCTCCCAGTTCCACAGGGATATGAATGGTCTTTACGATTTCTTCGATGCAGGAAGCATTGACACTGCGGCCTTTCAGTGCCCCATCCAAATCCACCAGATGAAGATAGGAGGCACCCTTTTTCTCCCACAATTGTGCCATATCTGCCGGAGAATCCCAGTAAGTCTTTACCTGGTCAAACTGCCCCTGCTTCAGGCGTACACAGTGACCGTCTTTCATGTCAATGGCAGGATATAATTGCATTACAGTTCCCCTTTCGTAGACAGCACATCATGGATTCGGGGGTCTATCTTTACAGCGGCATCCAAAGCCTTTCCAAAGGCTTTAAACATGGCTTCTGCAATGTGGTGGCTGTTAATGCCCTCCAGTTCCTTGATGTGGAGATTCATACCGGCAGAATAGCTGATGGCATAGAAAAATTCCCGGATGGTTTCCGTCTCCAGTTCTCCCAGCCGTTCTGCCGAAAAAGAGGCATCCCACTGAAAATAAGGCCGTCCGGACAAATCCAGCGCACACAGCATCAGTGTCTCATCCATAGGAAGAATGCAGGAACCGTAACGAACAATCCCTTTTTTCTCTCCCAGGGCCTCCTTGATGGCAGTTCCCAGGACGATGCCGGTATCCTCTACCGTATGATGGGTATCTACCTGTAAATCCCCTACGGCTTCCACCTCCAGGTCAAAGAAACCATGTCTGGCAAAGCCTGTCAGCATATGGTCAAAAAAGCCAATGCCGGTAGATACCTGACTTTTCCCGGTTCCATCCAGATCGATGAACACACGAATCTTTGTTTCCTTCGTCTCTCTTTTTATCTCGGCTGTTCTGCTCATGATTTCCCGTTCCTTTCTTCCGTAAACCGCACCTGAATGGAATTGGCATGGGCTGTGAGTCCCTCATTTTCCGCAAAGCGAACCACATCCGGCCATACCGCTTCCAGCTCTTCTCTGGTATAGGAGATGATGCTGGATTTTTTGATAAAATCATCTACGGAAAGAGGGGAGAAAAATCTGGCTGTGCCGTTAGTAGGCAATACATGGTTGGGTCCGGCCAGGTAATCTCCCAAAGGCTCGCTGCTGTACTCTCCTATAAAAATGGCACCGGCATTCCGGATTTTAGGCATGAGAGAAAAGGGATCCCTGGTCATGATTTCCATATGCTCCGAGGCGATCTCGTTGGTTACGGCAATGGCATCCTCCATGGTGGAGGCTACCAGAATGTAGCCATAATTCTCCAGAGATTTTTCTATGATCTCCCTTCTGGCTAAGCCTGCTGCCATCTCATGAACCAGGACAGACACCTGGTCTGCCAGAGCCTGTGAGGTGGTTACCAGAATAGCGCTGGCCATCTCATCGTGTTCGGCCTGAGATAACAGATCTGCTGCCACATACCTGGGATTGGCTGTCTCATCTGCCAGTACCAGAATCTCACTGGGACCGGCAATGGAATCAATGCTTACATAACCGAAAACCGCCTTTTTGGCCAACGCCACAAAAATATTGCCGGGGCCGACGATTTTGTCTACCTTGGGAATCGTCTCTGTGCCAAACGCCAGGGCGGCAACGGCCTGGGCACCTCCTACCTTGTAGACCCGGTCTACTCCGGCTTCTCTGGCTGCCACCAGAGTTCCCGGATTCACCTTGCCGCTTTTACCCGGAGGAGTCACCATAATGATCTCATCTACCCCGGCTACCTTGGCAGGAATGATGTTCATCAGCACAGAAGAAGGATAAGCCGCTTTGCCGCCGGGAACATACACGCCTACTCGTTCCAGGGGAGTTATCTTTTGCCCCAGGATAGAACCGCCAGGGGTAGGGTCAAACCAACTGTAGCGTTTCTGCTTTTCGTGGTAGACGCGAATATTTTCTTTGGCCTTGCTCAGGGTAGCCAAAAAGGCTTCATCAATTTGCTCATATGCGGCAGCAAACTCTTCTTCCGTCACCAAAAACTGTGCCGGCGTGATCTCATAGCCGTCAAACTCCCTGGTATACGACACCAAGGCCTCATCTCCCTCTGTGCGTACCCGCTGGATAATGGCATTTACCGTATCCATGTAGGAGCCATAGTGATTGGGGCTGCGTTTCAGAAGATCATTTAAAATATTTTGTCTGTTTTCCAGTGTCAAGGGTAAAATTCTCACGATAACCTGCCTTCCTTTGCCGTAAGTAACTGAATGTTTTATGATGTTGGGGTCAAAAGGTATTTTGCCCCCAACTGATGCCACGTATTG
>CAYMSZ010000112.1:0-6261 GCA_964393285.1 uncultured Lachnospiraceae bacterium
ACCTCCAGGAAGTCTCTCTCTGCCAGGAAATTGCGGATCTCCCGGATGATCTGAGAACGCTTGATAAAGGTATCCTTTACATCCTGGTTCATAATCAGATCAATGTATCTCTGACGATACTTGGTATCGGTATCTGTCAGTCCGTGGAACTTCTCCGGCAGGGGCTGAAGGGACTTGCTAAGCAGGGTCATCTCAGATACGCGAATGGAAATCTCGCCTTTCTCGGTGCGGAATACGGTACCCTTCACTCCCACAATATCACCGATGTCCATCTTTTTGAACTCCTTATAGGGTTCCTCTCCCATAATATCACGGGCTGCGTAGAACTGAATTCTTCCCTTCAGATCCTGGACATTACCGAAGGATGCCTTACCCATAACACGCTTTGCCATAATGCGTCCTGCTATGGATACCTGCTGTCCCTCCATCTCCTCAAAATGCTCAATCACATCTGAGGTATGGTGGGTCACATCATACTTCGTGATCTGAAAAGGATCTTTTCCCTCTGCCTGAAGATTTGCCAGCTTCTCCCGGCGAACCTTCAGCAGCTGCTTCATATCCGGCTCCGGTCTCTGTGCCTGTGGATTCTGGTTCTGATTTTCCTGTGCCATGTGCTTTTCCTCCATTAACTTGAAAACAGACGCTCAAGGTTATCTCATGAGCGCCTGCCGATAAGTAGTCTATTGTCTGTGTCTTACAGGGATGCCAATTAAACCCTCTGAATCTCCAGAATCTTATACTCAATGCTGCCTGCCTGGGTCTCTACGATCACGCTCTCACCCTTCTTTCTGCCAAGAAGAGCCCGACCTACAGGGGATTCATTTGAGATCTTATGTTTTAAACTATTGGCCTCAGTGGAGCCTACGATGGAAAACTCCATCTCCTCGTCATACTCCACATCATACACTTTTACACGACAGCCGATGCTGATCTTATCCAGATCAATCTCATCTTCAACGACAACCTCGGCATTTTTTAAAATTTTCTCCAGCTCTTCGATACGGGCTTCGATATCTCTCTGCTCATCCTTTGCTGCATCGTACTCTGCATTCTCGGACAAGTCGCCCTGCTCTCTGGCCTCTTTGATCTTCTGTGCAACCTCCTGACGTCGGTTAACCTTCAGATCCTGCAGTTCGTCCTCCAATTTTTTCAAACCTGCATATGTTAATATGTTTCTCTTACTATCTGCCATAGTTTCAACACCTTCCTAACCAGTCTTACGACCTGATACACATAAACGATATCCTAGCATAACTGACCGTTAAAGTCAAGTCATTCCAGGAACTTCCCCCTCAATATTGTGCTACATCATCTGGCGAATCATCTCTCTTACCTGCTCTGCTGTCTCCATTTCGTTGACTGCTCTGCGCATTGCGCTGCTGCCGTGAAGTCCTGCGGTATACCAGGCAATGTGCTTTCGCATTTCCCGCACTGCCACATGCTCCGGTTTATAGGACAGTTCCAGTTCCAAATGCCGGAGTATCATCTCTGCGATCTCCTCCTGCGTAGGTTTCTCCGGAATCTCTCCCGTTTCCAGGTAGGCTTTGATCTCCCGGAAGATCCAGGGATTTCCTTTGGCTCCTCTGCCGACGGCTACGCCATCCACCCCTGTTTGTTCCAACATGCGGGCTGCTTCTTCTGCACAGGTTATATCGCCATTGCCAAATACGGGAATCTTTACTGCCTCCTTCACATGGCGGATGGCTTCCCAGTCAGCCCGACCGGTGTAATACTGCTCCCTGGTTCTTCCATGGACCGTGACGGCGGCCGCCCCGCCTGCCTCTGCCGCCAGGGCAGCTTCCACGCAGTTTTCTTCTGTCAGCGCAAATCCCTTGCGTATTTTAACCGTCACAGGTTTTTTCACAGCGTGGGTCATGGCGGAGACAATCTTTTCTATTTTCGGAATATCCTGAAGCAAAGCAGAGCCGTCTCCGTTTTTTACTACCTTTGGCACAGGACAGCCCATATTTACATCAATGATATCCCAGGGGCCATCTTCGATCTGAGCAGCCATCTCTGCCATAAGCTCCGGTTCAGAACCAAACAGCTGCAGCTGCAAGGGTCTCTCCTCCGGGCGGGACTCCATTAGTTCTGCCGTTCCCTTATTTTTGTAATACAGGGCTTTGGCGCTGACCATCTCCGTACATACCAATCCGGCTCCCTGCTCCCTGCACAGGAGACGAAACGCCAGATCCGATACGCCTGCCATGGGTGCCAGCATAACAGGGCAGGCAATTTCTACCGTTCCGATTCTCATTTGTCATTCCTCTCAATGGGAAGATCCATCTCCGAGATGGGTTTGGCCGGTTCTTCCTTGATGACCTCCGGCTGTCCCATGAGTAATTCGGCTCGTTTCTTCCAATCAGACAGGATAAATGTCTGATAATACAGCTCCAGGGCTTCCAGCAGCTCCTGTTTTTCCGCCTGCAGCTGTTTGATTTTCAGCACACTGCCAATCTCGTCAAAGAGATAGTCCCCTTCATCTGCCTGTACCACAAAATCCAGTTTGCCTTCTTCGTCAAATTCCAGGGTCAAAATTCCTCCGATATCCTCCACATAGAGAACGCACATAATCTGCAGCTCGTTCTTCACGGATTCCGGCAGTTTGGAAAATGCTTCATCTAAATAGTATTTTTCTTCATAAGAATTGGCTCCGCAAAGGACCATCTTTTTCCTCCTTACAACAGGCAGGACACCGAGTCCCGGCATCCTGCCTCTTTGTTCTCTTATTTTTTGTCTCACCATGTGGTAATGGCACTTACTACTGCCAGTCCCAGCAAAATAACTCCCAGAACACTGAGGACTGCTCCTGCCGCACAGGTTCCTCTGTCTGCCGCTCTGTGACGTCTGACATACACCATAATCTTGGGGATTCCATGCAAAAACTGCATGCCGGCTGCCAGGGCAAATACCAGAGGAAACAGCCTGGCAAACTGGGTAGGATTCAAAAATATAATGACTGCTGTCGCTACCACACCCAGGCATAAAACCACATGAGCAAAATCCATCATTGCTCCCGCTTTATGGGGATTTCTTCTCGACTTTTTCGTTTGCATCGGATTCATTCCATCCTATCGTGAATTACTGATTTTTTTCAGATTTGGCCAGCTCTGCAATGGCTGACACCGATCCTGCCAATCCCTGTATATCGGAAGGGATAATAATCTTGGTGGCCTTGCCGTCTGCTGCCTTTTCAAAAGCCTCCAGACTCTTCATCTGCAATACGGCGGCATCTGCACCGGCATCTTTTATCAGACGGATTCCGTCTGCATTGGCCTGCTGCAGCTTCAGAATGGCCTCTGCCTGACCTTCTGCCTCACGGATCGTTGCCTCCTTCTTGGCCTCTGCCCGAAGAATCGCTGCCTCCTTCTCTGCCTCCGCTTCCAGAATTGCAGATTCCTTCTTACCTTCTGCTACCAGAATGGTGGACTTCTTCTCACCTTCCGCTACCAGAATCTTTTCACGTCTCTCACGCTCTGCCTTCATCTGCTTCTCCATGGAGTCCTGAATCTCTGCAGGCGGGATGATATTTTTCAGCTCTACACGATTTACCTTAATTCCCCAGGGATCTGTTGCCTCATCCAGATTGATCCGCATTTTGGAATTGATCAATTCTCTGGAAGTCAGCGTCTCATCCAGTTCCAGGTCACCGATAATATTACGCAGGGTAGTGGCCGTCAGATTCTCAATGGCCATAAGAGGATTCTCCACGCCGTAGGCATACAACTTAGGATCTGTAATCTGGAAAAATACTACCGTATCAATCTGCATTGTTACATTATCCTTGGTGATAACAGGCTGAGGCTTAAAATCAATGACCTGCTCCTTCAGATTTACACGACGAGCAATGCGATCAACGATAGGCATCTTAAAATGAAGACCCACCGACCAGGTAGCCAGATAACCGCCAAGACGCTCTACTACTACCGCACTGGCCTGGGGAACAACCTTGATACAAGATGCTGCCACGATTAACAGAATCACACAAAGAATCAAAATTCCTACTGCACCGCCAAAACCTAACATCGTAATCATACCGTTTCCTCGCTTTCTATTTTCTCCAATATTAGTTTCACTCCACGAATCTCTTTCACCATGGCGATTTCTCCCTCTGCAAAATGCAGATCCGGTTTTTCCGCTCTGGCTGTCCATGTTTTCCCATCTGCCAGGACCGCTCCTTTTTCAGACAGATTGTCTACCGCTTCGGTGACCCGTACTGTCTGCCCAATGAGACGATCTGCATTGGTATGCACTGTCCCGTGACTCAGATATCTGGCTGCCCAGGGTCTGGTAAACAGCAGTAAAATCACAGACACTACAATAAATACAGAGACTTCTATCTCCACCATGTCCCCCAGGATCAGGGATACGACAAAAGCTGCCAGGGCCCCTCCGGCAAACCATATGGTAGTCAGCCCCATGGTAAGGATCTCTATCACCAGCAGGATGATAAACAGTAAAAGCCAATAGATTGAGTCCATATCTGCAATCCTCCTTCTTGTGGCTATTTTAGCGTATTTCCTATGAGAATACAAGTAAGACAAAGGAATATTATGATTGAAAAAAGCAGAGCAAGAATGTTTTCCTGCCCTGCTCACGTTCTATTATACTATGCGCATTTTGCTCTGTATTATTCTGTTTTAGTGAAAAACATTGCCGCCTACAATGGTATAGGAAGAGTAGGCTGCCAGATCAGCTCCCTTGCTGGAGCGGAAATGCACAAAGCTTCCGATGTTGTTGGTACCGTTTAAGGCATCCGACGCTGCCTGTACTGCTGTGGAAGAAGGTCCCTTACTCAGACGGGTATCCAGCTTACCGCTGCTCACCGGGCTGAACTGTCCGGCTGCATAAATTACCCCACTGATGGAGTTCGGGTATTTGGAACTGTTGACCCGGTTAATCACCACATTGGCTACCGCCAGCATTCCTTCATAGCTACCTGCCTCACACTGAATCAGACAGGCCAGAAGGGTCAGATCATCTGTGGAAGCTGCCGTGGAGGAACGTGTGGTAGTAGAAACATTGATGCGATTCTTCTGTGTCAGATAGTCTGCATATTCCTTTTTAGACATGGCATCCTCATATTCATAATGAATGGTGCCGTGCTCTGCTGCCACCCAGCCATACTTATCCTTGGCATATTCAATCTGTACCCAATCACCCTGAACCGCTGCCACCTGGTAGGTCTCTCCACCATAGATGGCACGAATCTTATTTTCTGCCTCGGTGGTAGGCTCTGATCTTACCTTCAGTGCATCTGAGGTAACCTCAAACAGCAACTCATAATTTGTCATCAGTTCATTGGCAACTTCATCGCCGGTGAGAATATAATCATTGCAAACCCAACCGGTGACCTTGCCGGACTGAACCAGGCTCCAGCCGTCACTTACCTCCAGGACGCGTCCGCCGCTGCCCTCAAACATCTTGCCTACCCAGTCACTGTCTGCCGAAGCCTCCTCCCGAATATTCAGGGCAGTGCTTCCTTTGACAGTTACCAGAAAAATTCCTTCTGCATATATCTCTTTTAATTCGTCAGCAGTCAGAACAACATCGTCATTTACAGAAAGGGAAGTCTCCTGCCCCTGGATCGCCTGACTCTGGATCTCCACCTGCTGGGTCTCCAGCAGATTCTGCAGCACCACATCTGCATACAGGGTACGGGCGGTGCCTGAGGATGCGGTAATTCTGTCTGTCTCCTCCGCCACAACTTCCTTCTCTATATCGCCGGACAGTGTATATTCCGACTCTCTTACATCATTCTTTGCAAAAGCTGTGAGGAACAGCAGCATAACAGTCATCAAAGAGCTGACTATTATAGCGCTTTTCTTCGATTTCATACTAATCTCCTTATCTGCAGATGGCTGTCATTGTCCATATCGTCTGTCTCCATCCGCATCTCATATTTTCTATCTCGATCTTGTGTGATCTTGTTCCCTGGCTGATGCCATGAGACTTTCCATACTGGCTGATGCCACGTATTGCTTCATTGCTACGCAATTCTCGCAATACTGCTTGCCATGATGAGACCATCGAATCCTAACCGATGCCACGTATTGCTTCATTGCTACGCAATTCTCGCAATACTACAAACATTCAGAATCCGCTAATTTACTTCGTAAATTGCTACTTCTTCATGTTTGGGCGGGTCTCAAAGTCAAAATCTTTTTTGTGCAAGCACAAAAGCTTTTGACCTTTCGCCCCTGGCATCATCATTTGTTACTATTTTATTCGAGATGTTACGAAAATATTACATTTTTGTTG
>CAYMSZ010000113.1:0-6122 GCA_964393285.1 uncultured Lachnospiraceae bacterium
GTCTCCATCTGTCTGCGGATCTTTTCTTCCTCCCCCTGCTCCAGCGTAAAGGCAGCCTCCAGCACAATCCATCCGTTTTTTCTAATGGCACTGTGGCGATAGGAAAGCTCCAGCTCCTCCGGGGAAACCTTTCGAATCTCTCCCGACTCCGTAAGAACCTTCGCCCAGGTAACCACCTGTTTGATCTCTCCCCCATAGGCCCCGGCATTCATCACCAGGGCTCCGCCTACGCTGCCTGGGATACCGGCAGCAAATTCCAGTCCGGTGAGCTGGTTTGTCATGGCTTTTTTTGCCAGACTTCCCAACAGAACACCTGCTTCTGCTATGAGCTGTCTGCCGGATACCGTACCATGTTGAAATCCTTTTGTCATATCGATTACTACGCCTGCATATCCATTGTCCTGAAACAACAGATTGCTGCCGTTTCCCATTACGCGAAACGGCAGCTTTTCGTTGCGGCATAGCATTATCACCTGTTGTAATTCTTCTATACTCCGGGGCATACAGTAATAATCCGCTGGCCCTCCGATTCGGAATGTGGTATGACGGCTCATAGGCTCTTTTGTCAGAACCCTGTCTCCCAGACATTCCCGGATCGCTTTTTCAAAATTCATATTCAATCTCCGGATAATTCCATACTTTTTTGTACTCTTCGATACAGCTCCTGGGCTGCGTTGTAACCCATCTTCTTCTGACGGGAGTTTACAGCTGCGGCTTCTACGATCACAGCCAGATTTCTGCCCGGACGGATGGGAATATTGTAGCAGACAACCTTATTTCCCAGGAACTCGATATACTGGTCATCCAGTCCCAGTCTGTCATATTCCTTATCCTTGCTCCATTCCTCCAGCTTGATGACCATATCTATGGTCTGGGTATTTTTGACGGCTGCCACACCAAAGAGAGTCCGGACATCAATAATGCCGATTCCTCGCAACTCGATCAGATGTCTGGTGATATCCGGCGCATTGCCTACCAGCGCTTCATCGCTGATCTTATGCAGTTCCACCACATCATCGGTAACCAAACGGTGACCACGCTTTACCAGCTCCAGTGCCGCTTCGCTCTTGCCGATGCCGCTCTCACCCATAATCAATACGCCTTCGCCGTATACCTCCACCAGTACACCGTGGATGGTAATGGAGGGAGCCAGCTGTTCCTTCAGCCAGCGGATAATCTCTGCCATAAAATCCGAGGTAATCATATCACTGACCATAATCGGTACTCCATAATACTCTGCCAGCTCAATAATTTCCTGATCCGGCTCTAAGCTTCTGCAAAAAACCAAACCGGGGATCTTACTGCCAAACAGCTGAGCGAATATCTCCCTCTTACGATCTGTGTCCATTTTCTCAATGTATGTGTACTCTACCAGACCAATGATCTGGATTCTCTCATTTCCGAAATGCTCAAAATATCCTGTCAGCTGCAGCGCCGGACGATTGATATCGGTCTGCTTTACCAGAATACAGTCTGTATCGATCTCGGGGGTTAACAGATGCAGATTGTATTTTTTGATAATATCCGTCATCGTTACAGATCTCATATAACCCACCTATGCCTTTCTATTGTGTTGCCATTTGTAGTGCGTCATCAGAATTTTGAAAAAATCCTGAATCTTTTTATCAGTGTAACATAAGGTTTTCCCTTGTGCAAGTCACATTTGCTCTTCTTTCTGCCTCTCTTCCTTTTTATGAAAGAAGGTATAAACGCTCTCTGCCGCCAGTTGATTCATGGAAGGGATGGCAGTTAGCTCCTCTACAGAAGCGGCTTTTATGTCCTCTATAGACGGAAAGCCTCGCATCAGCGCCTTTCGTCTGGCTGGCCCGATACCGGGAATGTCATCCAGAATGGAATGGATCTGTTCCTTGCTGCGGATGCTGCGGTGATACTCAATGGCAAATCTGTGTGCCTCATCCTGAATCCTGGTAATGAGCTGGAAGCTCTCCCCATGATGATCCAGGGGAACCTCCTCTCCCTGGAAATATAATCCTCTGGTTCTGTGGTTATCATCCTTTACCATGCCGCAGACAGGAATTACGATTCCCAGCTTTTCCAGTACCCCTTCTGCAATGGCAACCTGACCCTTGCCGCCATCCATCAGAATCAGATCCGGGAAGCGATCAAAGCTGCCCCAGCCATCTCCCGGAATCTCTTCCTTTGCCTGTTCCTCACCAGATACACCAATGGCATCTGCCTTTTGCTCTTCTAATCTGGCTTTGCGCTCCTCTTTCTCCCGAAGGCCGTGGGTAAACCGTCTGGTGAGAACTTCTTCCATGGAGGCATAATCATTCGGGCCCTCTACATATCGAATCCGGAATTTTCGGTAATCGGAGCGTTTGGGCTTTCCGTTTTCAAATACCACCATGGAGCCTACGGACTGAACTCCGCTGATATTGGAGATATCGTAAGCCTCCATACGGATACAATCCGGCAGACCGATCAGCTCTGACAGTTGGTGAACCGCTCCTGTGGTGCGCTTTTCTTCTTTTTTTAGTTTATCTCTGTCCTGGTCTAATACCAGCTTGGCATTTCTGGCTGCCAGCTCCACCAGTCTGGCTTTTTCTCCTTTCATGGGAGTGCGTAAGAACACCTTCTGTCCTTTTTTGGCGCTAAGCCATTCCCCCAGGAGCTCACTGTCTGCCACCTCACAGGGAAGGAACAATTCTCTGGGAATCACAGGTGTCCCGGCGTAGAACTGCTTCACAAACTCTCCCAGTATTTCCCCGTCTTTTTCATCTGCATCAATGGTCAGATAGCAATGATCCCTGCCGATCATCTTGCCGCCGCGGATAAAGAATACCTGTACCACAGCATCCTGTTTGTCTCTGGCCATGGCAATGACATCCCGATCCTCTGTTCCACCGGCGTCTGTGATTTTTTGTTTTTGAGCGATATGCTTTACGCTGTTTAGAAGCTCCCGGTAGGTCACTGCCTCCTCAAACTCCAGATTTTCTGCGCAGGCTGTCATCTTACTTTCCAGACCTTCAAGGATCGGTTCAAAGTCCCCTCCCAAAAATGCCATGGCTTCCTGTACCTGTTTTCTGTAATCTGCCTCGCTGATATAGCCCTGGCAGGGAGCGTCACACTGATGAATATGATAATTCAGGCAGGCTCTCTCCTTTCCCGTATCTGCAGGCAGAGACCGATTGCAGGTGCGGATGCGAAACAGCTTATGGAGAAGATCGATGGTATCCTTCACTGCCCCTGCACTGGTGTAGGGGCCATAGTAACGAGCCTTATCTTTTTTGATGCTTCTGGAAAAGAGGATTCTGGGGTAAGCCTCCTGGACTGTCACCTTAATATAGGGGTATGTCTTATCATCTACCAGCATGGTGTTGTACCGGGGTCTGTGCTCTTTGATCAGGTTACACTCCAGCACCAGGGCTTCCATCTCCGAATCGGTGAGAATGTACTCAAACCAGGCGATATGGGCCACCATCTGAAGAATTTTATTGGTCTTATTCCTGCTGGACTGAAAATACTGGCGCACCCGATTTTTCAGATTGATGGCTTTTCCCACATAGATAATCTGATCTGACTTATCGTGCATCAGGTAAACGCCAGGGGAGGAAGGCAGTTTTTTCAGTTCTTCTTCTAAATTCCAGTTCATATTTTCTCCCATATGCCGGGGAATCCCTCTTCTCCGGCCCTTTATACAAGAAGTACCCGGAGGATTTCCGGGCACTTTCTTCTTTCCGGACTTTTCTCCGGTTATTCTTTTACTCTACAGCATTCTCCGTTTCCGTAGCTGTATCCTCTTTTGTCTCTTCTTTTGCCGTCTCGGCAGCTGTGTCTGCTTTTGTCTCTCCTGTGCTGTCTTCCTTGATCTCTTCTTTTGTCTCGCTTTCCGGATTCAGCACCTGCTCGAACTCTCCTGCCTGGATTCTGGCTTCCAAAGCATTCCTGGCTTCCTCTCGCTCCGCCTGTACCTGATGAAGGATATCCAGAAATTCTTTTCCGGTGATGGTCTCTTTCTCAATCAGGAACGCTGCAATGCGATGAAGGGCATCCATATTATCAGACAAAAGCTTCTTTGCTGTATCATAGGCATCCTGCAGCATCTTCTTTACCACTGCGTCTACCTTGGCTTCCGTCTCATCGGCACAGTTCTGCACCGGTCTGCCGTCCAGATAACGGCTTTCGATGGATTCCAGACCCATAAGTCCGAATTCATCTGACATACCGTACTGGGTCACCATGGCTCTGGCCAGGGATGTGGCTCTCTCAATATCATTGGCAGCTCCTGTGGTCACCGTATCAAATACCAGTTCCTCTGCTGCCCGGCCTCCTACAAACTGTACCAGCATAGCCTGAAGCTCTGCCTTGGTATTCATGTATTTTTCCTCTTCCGGCACATTCATGGTAAAGCCCAAAGCACCCATGGTACGAGGTACAATGGTAATCTTCTGTACCGGCTCGGAATCCTTCTGAAGGGCACTGACTAAGGCATGTCCTACCTCATGGTAGGATACCATCCTTCTCTCCTGCTCTCCCATAATCCGATCTTTCTTTTCCTTACCTACCAGTACCACTTCCACAGCTTCCAGCAAATCGTTCTGAGATACTACATCTCTGCCATGCTTTACCGCATTGATGGCAGCCTCATTGATCATATTGGCCAGATCGGAACCTACGGCTCCGGAAGTAGCCAGTGCCAACGCCTGGAAATCTACGGTATCATCCAGTCTGACATCCTTGGCATGCACCTTTAAGATAGCTACACGGCCCTTCAGATCCGGCTTTTCCACGATGATTCTTCGGTCAAACCGACCGGGACGCAACAACGCCTTATCCAGCACCTCCGGTCTGTTGGTGGCTGCCAGAATGAAAATACCCTTTGCAGAATCAAATCCATCCATCTCCGCTAACAGCTGGTTCAGGGTCTGTTCTCTCTCAGAATCTCCTCCATACCTGGCATCACGACTCTTGCCGATGGCATCGATCTCATCGATAAAAATAATACAAGGCGCATTTTGCTGTGCCTGTTTAAACAGATCACGGACACGGGATGCACCCATGCCTACGAACATCTCTACAAACTCAGAACCGGACAGGGAGAAGAAAGGAACCTTTGCTTCGCCTGCCACTGCCTTTGCTAACAGTGTCTTACCGGTACCGGGAGGGCCTACCAGCAAAGCTCCTTTGGGAAGCTTGGCTCCAATGGTGGAATAACGGCCGGGGTTGTGAAGGAAATCCACGATCTCCATGAGAGATTCCTTGGCCTCATCCTCTCCTGCTACATCATCAAAGGTAATACCTGTTTCCTTCTGCATATACACCTTGGCCGTGGTCTTACCTAAATTTCCCATCATGCCGCCTTTGCGGAAGATGTACATATAAAATAGAATAATCAGACCAAAGGGCAAAATCGTAAGCAACAGCTCTGTCCAGATACTGCTGGTAGACGGGATCTCTCCGTAGATTTCTACGCCGTTCTCGGTGAGATAGTTTTTCAGCTCCTCCTCATCTCCCACCATTCCGGTATAATAGGATTCCTGACTGGCTGTATTGATCAAGTGTCCGACGGCTGTGGTATCATCTGCCTCTGTCTCCGGCTTCATGGTAATCTCAATCACGGTGCTGGAGATCTGAACCTTCTCTACCTTGCCCTCCTCCACATATTCTATAAACTGATTGTAAGAAATTTCCTCATCGGAGCCGGATTCGGAAGTCATACCGCTGACCAGATTCATGATAATCATAACAGCTGCAATTGCCATGATCATCATCAATATGATGCGATTGTTCCCGCCTGGCTTTTTGTTGTTATTTGGCTTCTGTCCGTTTCCCAGGTTGTTCTCATTGTTCATAAATAGTATTCTCCTATCAGATGGATTTTCTCTCTGCCATCACTACAGAAAATCCTCTTTAATATTATAGTGAAATGGATTTCAGAAATCAATACACAGTTTGTGAAATCCCTGCGACGAAAATCTAAACCTTTTCTAAATAAGTTTTTTCCGAATATCCAAAAAAATCCAAAAAACTTTTCAAAAAATACTGGTGCATCTGCCAATCCAGTAGTATAATCCTGTAATTAAGTTTTATCGTTTCTTTATTTTTTTGATGCCAGGGTCAAAAGGTCAAAAGACTTTGTGCTTGCACAAAAAGGCTTTTGA
>CAYMSZ010000114.1:0-6098 GCA_964393285.1 uncultured Lachnospiraceae bacterium
AAACCATTCTCTGTCCCGGGTAGCAGAAGAATTTCTGGAATATGTAAGGAAGCAGATATCAGAGCCTTACTCTGCAGCTGCGGATAAATAAGCAATCAATTCCTGGACATAGACCTCTCCTACGGTGCTGAGAATGGTTCTCTTTTTCCGAATATAGCCGATCTCCATAATCGGATTGGCATTGCTTTCATCCTCCTGGAAGGGAACGGCTACATAATCAGACCCGTTTAACTCTTCGCAAATGATTCCTGAGCACAGCGTATAGGCGTTCAGCCCCACCATAAGATTCAGCATGGAGGCTCTGTCATTGGTTTTGATGGTTCTGGCATATTCCCGTTCTCCCAAAATTTCTTCTGCCAGATAAAGGGCATCCAGGTTGTTCTGTTCAAAGGACAGACAAGGATAATCCTGGAGCATCTCAAAGGTTATGGAAGGCAGTGCTGCCAGAGGATGCTGCCGATACAGGTATACATAGGCCTGACATTCTGTCAAGGGAATGAACTCCAGGTCTGCTCCGTCTAACATCTTTTTAATATATTTCCTGTTAAAATCCGATAGGAACAGAACCCCGATCTCGCTGACAGCATTGGCCACATCTTCGATGACCTCCTTGGTCTTCGTTTCCCGAATGGCAAATTCGTACTGGGTGGTATTATATTTTTTAACCGTCTCCACAAAAGCCTTTACCGCAAAGGAATAATGCTGTGCCGATACACCGAACTTGTGCTTGAAATCCTTTTTTTCCACATATTCTTCATGTAAAAGTTCATATTGCTGGTAGATTTGTCTGGCTTTCCGTAAGAAATCCGCTCCTTCTTTGGTCACCACAATGCCTCGGGAATTCCGTTGAAAGATCTGAATCTGTACTTCACTTTCCAGTTCCTTCACTGCGCTGGTTAATGTGGGCTGGGAGATAAATAATTTTTCTGCAGCCCGATTCATGGAGCCGTGATCCGCTATTGTAAGAGAATAATAAATTTGTTGTAATGTCAATTTATCACCTACTCTGCCTGATGAAGAACACGATAGGCATGCTCCTCTTTGATTTTTTGTAATAAGGCGGGATCTTCTATCAGATCTAACGCCGTATATGCCAGCACCTTGGCTCCCAGTCCGATGGAGTTCAATCCCTTCTCACTTCTGGAAGCCTCCACCATCTCCTTGCTGTGGCCCAGAATCGGCTGATCCGAAATACCGATCTGAGGCTGAATCGTCGGCACCACCTGGGTCACATTTCCCACATCACTGGAGCCTCCCAGTCTTCCCTCCGGTATCGGTGTGATTTTTTCTCCGAAAAGGTTCAGGTTCTTCTCAAACACAGCATCAAAGGAAGGGGTAGGTACCTGATTTTCCACCCAGTTCTGATAGGGCTGCATCCGTCCGGTAGCTCCCGTTTGCAGGGCTGCTCCCTGAACGATCCGTTCTACCTTTGCATAGACATCCTCCAGGGTAGATTTGGCTGCCGCTCTCAGATAAAATTTGGCGTGGGCATAATCGGGAATGATATTGGGCGCCTTGCCTCCATCCACAATAATGCCATGGATGCGAACATCATCTGTCAGCTGCTGGCGCAGGGCGTTGATGGCATTGTATACCATAATCAAAGCATCCAGGGCATTGATGCCTTTTTCCGGCGCTCCGGATGCATGGGAGGCTACGCCCCAGAATTCAATATCAATGGGAACGCAGCCCAGGTTTTTACTGGTCAAGCCATTGTCTGGTCCTGCACCCGGATGCTCACAGAGAGCAAAATCCACATCTTTGAAGTAGCCCTCTCTTACAAAGCTTCCTTTGGCGGAACCATTCTCACCACCTTCTTCTCCGGGTGTTCCGTAAACACGCACTTCCCCGCCTGCTTCGTCAAGCACCTGCTTCAAGGCTACCGCTGCCAGAGAAGAGGTGGCTCCAAACAGGTTATGTCCACAGCCATGTCCCAGTCCGGCCAGGGCATCATACTCTGCCAGAAATACTACCACGGGACCTGGTTTTTTGCTCTTATAGGAAGCAGCAAAGCCGGTGCGGTGACCTGCCGCATTGTGTTCCACCTCAAATCCCTGTTCTTTTAGGTTCTCACTTAACCTCTCACAGGCAAAAAATTCGTAGTTGCTCACCTCCGGGTGGGCATGAATGTCCAAAGCAATCTCCTTATAATGATCCAGATTTTCATCTACATAGGTACAGATTTTTTCTCGTAATGTACTCATATTTTTCTCCCCTTTATCTGTTTTTTTTGCTTGTATCCGCTCAAATGATTCTATTGCGTCTATTCTACTGGTTTGTTTTCCTCTTGCCTAATTCATATTTTTGATAATCGTCTATCAATATTTTTTATACCGGCAATGGTGTCTCCATATTTGTCAGCCCAGTACAAAATGCTCTGGTTCTGCCTCTGTCCAGGTAATGGGCCGGTCTGTCTTCTCTGCCTCATACGCTACGCGGCGACGCTGTCTTTCCTGCTGCGGGTCCGGAATCGGAATGGCAGAAATCAGACTCTGGGTGTAAGGATGGAGGGGATGATTGTATACATCATTTGCTTTGCCAAGCTCCACCAATTTTCCTTTACACATGACACCGATGCGGTCCGAGATATATTTCACCATACTCAGGTCATGGGCAATAAAAAGATAGGTCAGATTTTTCTCCTTCTGCAGATTTTTCAACAGGTTCACCACCTGTGCCTGAATGGAAACATCCAAGGCAGAAATCGGCTCATCGCAGACAATAAATTCCGGCTGTACTGCCAAAGCTCTGGCGATCCCGATGCGTTGTCTCTGTCCGCCGGAGAATTCATGGGGATACCTGGTGGCGTGATCCGGCTGCAAACCTACCTGATTCAGCAAGGTTTCCACCATTTTTTCCGTTTCTTCCCGGGAGGAGGAAAGATGATGGAGCTTGATTCCCTCTGCAATAATATCCTTGACTTTCATTCTGGGATCCAGAGAGGCATAGGGATCCTGAAAAATCATCTGCACCTTCTGGCGATAAGCCAGTTCCTCTTTTCTGCCGGATAAGGCGGTGATATCCTGTCCTCTGTAGGTTATGGTGCCGGAGGTAATGTCCAGCAGCTTGACGATCATCTTTCCCGTAGTCGTCTTGCCGCAGCCTGACTCTCCCACCAGGCCAAAGGTTTCTCCCTGACAGACAGAAAAGCTGACACTGTCCACTGCCTTGACGGCTGTTTTTTCCCTGGAATCATAGACATGGCATACCTGATCTAATTGTAACAGTACCTCACGACTCATAGGATTTCCCTCCGGTTTTGTAATATTCTTCTCTCCTTTTTACCAGTGCCTTAGGAGGTTCTATTTCAGGAGCCCTGGGATCCAAAAGCCAGGTAGCGGCATAATGGGTAGACGATACCTGAAACATAGGCGGCTCATAGAGATCATCTACCTCCAGGGCATATGTATTGCGGGGCGCAAAGGCATCTCCCACCGGTGGATGGATCAGCTGCGGCGGGGTTCCCTGTATGCTGTAGAGTTCTTCCGAATCCGTATCCAGCGTAGGCATCGCACTCATAAGTCCCCAGGTGTAGGGATGTCTGGCATCATAGAACACCTCATCTGCCAGACCATATTCCACAATTTTTCCTGCATACATGACTGCCACCCGGTCTGCTACGTTAGCTACCACCCCAAGGTCATGGGTAATAAAGATAATGGACATATCAAATTTAGTCTGAAGTTCCTTCAGCAAATCTATGATCTGTGCCTGCATGGTCACATCCAGAGCAGTCGTAGGCTCATCGGCAATCAGAATTTTGGGATTGCAGGCCAGGGCAATGGCTATTACAATTCGCTGTCTTTGACCGCCGGAAAACTGGTGCGGATACTGATGATACCGTTTTTCCGGATTCTCGATTCCAACTACTGACAAAAGCCGGATGGCTCTCTCTTTGGCCTGATCCTTGGAAACCTTTTCATGGAGGAGAATCATTTCCTGAATCTGTCTGCCGATTTTCATTGTAGGATCCAGGGACGTCATAGGGTCCTGAAAGATCATGGCGATCTCTTTTCCCATATAATTTCTCATTTCCTTTTTACTCTTCTTCAGCAGGTTCTCTCCCTGATACAAGATTTCGCCTCCCATAACTGTGGCATTTTTCGCCAGCAGTCCCATGATGGCACGACAGGTGACACTTTTGCCGCAGCCGGATTCTCCTACGATAGCCAAAGTTTCTCCCCGCTGCAGCTGAAAGCTGACATTCCGTACTGCGTGAACAGTGCCGGCAAAGGTAGAAAAACGGATCTCCAGATTTTTCACTTCTAATATTGCTTCACTCATACCGTATCTCCTCTCATCAGTCCTTCATTTTAGGGTCAAAGGCATCCCGCAGGCCATCGGCAAAAAGATTAAAGGCCAGCATAATGATGCAAATGATAGCCGCCGGAATCCACATCTGATAAGGATAGATGCGGAATACCTTATAGCCGCTGTTTAAGAGAGTTCCGATAGAAGCATTGGGTATTTTCATACCTACTCCGATGAAGCTCAGGAAGGTCTCAAAGAAAATGGCACTGGGAATGGAGAACATGGTACGGACAATCACGATGCCGCTGATATTCGGCAGAACATGTTCCAGGGCAATCCTGGAATCCGGTGCCCCCAGGACTCTGGCTGCCGACACATATTCCAGATTTTTGATTTTCATAGTCTGAGCCCTGACGATACGAGCCATGGAAATCCAGGAGGAAATCACCATAGCTACCAGGATGGAAGTCATGCCGGGCTGAAAGATCATGATCATCAGTACCACAATGACCAGGTTTGGCACCCCGGACAAAATCTCGATCAGACGCATCATCACATTATCCACCCTGCCTCCTTTCATTCCTGCCGTCAGTCCGTAGACCAGACCGATGGTCAGATCCAGAAATGCTGCCAGAAAAGCAATGGTCAGAGAAATTCTGGTGCCATATAAGGCTCGGGAAAACAGATCTCTTCCAAACTCGTCTGTGCCAAAGACAAAATAGGTTCCCTCCGGTACCCCTGCTGCACTGTACTTATCAAACCAGGCGCCTCCCAGTTTAGAATAGCCGTCCAGCCCATGGATATGTACTCCCGGCAGTTTTACAGGCAGATTGGCGTAGGGAATATTCTGAACATTGGGATCATAGGGAGCCAGGAGCGGACAGGCATAGGCTGTCACAATAATCAATATCAGAATCACCATGCAAAAAACTGCCACTTTATTCTTTTTCAGCCTGCGAAAAGCATCCTGAATAAAGGTCAAAGAAGGTGTCTCCAAAGCCATATCCTGACTGCTTACCTGCTCTGTTTTTCGCCGAAATAATTCTGTGGGAATCTGATCGTAAGCTGTCATTTGGTTTCATCCTCCTTTACGCGCATTCTGGGGTCGATGATCTGATACAGGATATCTGTTAAAAACAGCACAAAAACCAGCAGTGCCGAATACAGGATGGTCATAGCCATAATAAAATAGTAGTCATCCGCCAGAATACTTTTGGTAAACTGTTCTCCGATGCCGGGAATGGAGAATATATTTTCCACTACCATGGATCCGGTCATGAGGCTGACTACCATAGGGCCTAAGGTTGTCATTAACGGAATCAGAGCGTTTCGCAGGCCATGACGAAAGGCTACCTGAATTTCAGACATTCCCTTGGACCTGGCTAACTCGATGTAATCACTGTTTAACACCTCGATCATCTCGGTTCGAATAAACCGGGCCGCATCTGCCATAGGTCCGATGCTGAGAGCCAGGCTGGGAAGGATAGAGGACTTCCATCCATCATTCCAAAGACCGATGGGCAGTAGCTTCAGTGAAATCGCAAAGATTGCCTGGAGCACCACCGCCACAACAAAGTTAGGCACCGATCTGCCAATGATAGCTGACAGACTGCAGAAGGTATCAATCCAGGTTCCCTGCTTCATAGCTGCCAGCACACCTAGCACAATGCCTATGACAGTACCAAAAACTGCCGCCTGGAGTCCGATCTGCAGGGATGGTCCGATGCGGGAGGTAATCAGCTTGGAAATCGGTTGATCGGAGAACTGCAGGGAAATTCCGAAATCTCCTTTCACCACATTGGTCAGATAGGTTACATAGCGCAAAATAATAGGCTGACTCAGCCCAT
>CAYMSZ010000115.1:0-6082 GCA_964393285.1 uncultured Lachnospiraceae bacterium
ACGGTTCCACTTCTCAGGCAAGTGTGTGCGCTTCTTCTCTGTCCCTTATGGCAGCAGGCGTACCGATTAAGAGTGCAGTAGCCGGTATCTCCTGTGGTCTGGTGACCGGTGACACAGATGAAGATTATATCGTTCTTACCGATATCCAGGGTCTGGAAGACTTCTTTGGCGATATGGACTTTAAGGTAGCCGGTACTCATAAGGGTATCACTGCCATCCAGATGGATATCAAGATTCATGGCTTGACCCGTCCTATCGTGGAGGAGGCCATTGCCAGAGCAAAGACAGCTCGTACCTATATTCTGGATGAGGTTATGGCACCTGTTATCGCAGAGCCTCGCAAGGAGCTGAGCCCTTATGCACCGAAGATCGACAAGATCCAGATCGATCCTCAGAAGATCGGTGATGTAGTAGGTAAGCAGGGTAAGGTGATCAACAAGATTATCGAAGAGACCGGCGTACAGATCGATATTGACGATAACGGTCTGGTATGTGTATGCGGTACCGATGCAGCCATGATTCAGAAGGCCATCGAGACCATCCGCAACATTGTTACCGATGTAGAGCCTGGCATGGTATTTACTGCTCCTGTTGTTCGTATTATGAACTTTGGCGCATTTGTACAGCTGGCACCTAACAAGGACGGTCTGATTCACATCTCCAAGCTGTCTAACAAGAGAGTGGAGAAGGTAGAAGATGTGGTAAATATCGGCGATGTAGTTACCGTAAAGGTACTGGAAATCGACGAGAAGGGTCGCATCAACCTGACCATGAGAGAGTCTGACATGAAGAATGTGACTGTGGTTGCAGACTGATCATCATATTCTTAGATTGAATCGTGTTTGATTATATTTCAAGCCGCCGAATGATTGTGGATACTCCCATAATGATTCGGCGGCTTTTTAAAATATGTTATGGTTTACTTTCGACCCTGAATCAAATAAAATACTTGCAGTTTAACAAATGCAGTTGTATAATACTATCAATGCGCTAGTAGCTCAGGGGATAGAGCAGCGGTTTCCGGAGCCGCGTGTCGGGGGTTCGAATCCCTCCTGGCGCATTTTTTTAACTCTTATCTGATTTTTTTATCTGATCATTTATCTGTTGTTAGTCAATTTTTTTAAAAAAATCCCAATTCACATTATAAGTCCATTCTAAAGATTTCTGTCTATTCTGCGAACTTTGCCTGTTGTCTATTCCGCCAAGCAATTTTGCTGCAACCATCTCAAAGTCTATCCCTCGCCTGAGACAGTTTTCAATCTATAAGCAAGGAGAGTACTGTCATGTCATATGAAGAATTTCAAAATCAGATTTGCACCATGGTTCGAAGCATGGTATGTGACCAGATGGAAAAAGGTACAGAGGTAACCATACAAAAGGTATATAAAAACAACGGAACGGTTTTGATAGCGCTGTGCATCATGGAACCGGGAAGTCACATTTCACCCACCATTTATCTGGAAGATTATTATGAGCGCTTTCAGAAAGGAGAGGATGCTTCCCAACTGGCGAAGGAGATTCTGACAGCGTATCAAAAGAATCGGATTGGCCAGCTGTGGGAAGGACAGTCCTTTTGTCAGTGGGAAAAAATGAAGGGGATGGTAACCTGTAAATTGATCCATGGAGAGAAAAACAGAGAACTTCTGGAGCAGATTCCTCATCGCAAATTTTTGGATATGGAGATTGTATATAACCTGGAGATTACGGATCCATTCATCGGACAGGGGATTGCCCAGATCCAAAACAGCCATCTGCAGTTGTGGAAGATCACAGAGGAAGAGCTGTTTCAGCAGGCGTTTTGGAATACTGCCAAAAAACACGGACATCAGATTCATACATTAAATGAAATGATCAGCCGTCTCCTGGGTCAACAGCTGAAAACCATGGAGTGGGAAGAAGAGCAGAGAGAAAAGGAGATGCTGTGGATGGAGCACAGACTGGAAGAGGAGCTGTGTAATCCCCAGCTGGACTTTGTGTTTGTCATGACCAATCAAGAACAGTATCTGGGGGCGGTCACTATGATTTATGATGAGTATCTCTGTGAGTTTGCCGAAAAATATCCGGAAGGCTTCTATGTGATTCCGGGCAGTATCCATGAGGTCCTGCTGATTCCCAGACATCAGGAATACTCCTTGCAGCAGCTTTGGGAGATCCTGCAAAGCGTCAATATGGAGTGGATACGGGAGGACCCTCAGGCATTTCTTTCCGATAATGTGTATTATTATGATCCGCAAAAGCACTGCCTGATTCTCTGTGAAAAGGAAGCAGAAAGGGAGTGAGAGCAGGCACTGGTAAAAACAGCCGGATTTTCAGAAAAATTCAGAAAATGTTCATAGTATGGTCGCAATTTGGCGGTTGATTTTTGTTGTGATCTTTGTTAATATAAATGAGGTTGTTCAAGCATTGTCTTGGACAATTCTGTTTATATTTTGGAAATGACAAAATTTACCATTGATTGGAGTTTATAATATGAACCAGAAGAAAAATGACGTGAAAGACGTTTTGAAGGATAAAAAGACCATTGTGACAGGAGTTCTTGCTATTGTCATTGTGCTGCTCCTTGTTTTTGTGGTAAGCCAGTGCAATCGAGGGAAAAAAGATGATATTGATCACAACCAGGGAGAGACAGATGAGTTTGTGGTGACTGTTACAGAAGATTCCACAGAGGATCCGTCCTACTATGACCTGAAGGAGGAAGCGATTCCCGCATTGAGTGAATTGATTCATACTTATTTTGAAGCCATGGAGAATAAGGATGTGGATCAGTATACCAGCATTGTGACCGGCGATGACATGACGGCAGAGAAGCTGGAGAAAAAAGGCGAGTTCATTGAAAATTATCAGAACATTGTCTGCTACACCAAACCTGGCATGACAGAGGGTACCTATATTGCTTATGTATATTATGAGGTGAAGTTCCACAACATTGATACCCTGGCACCGGCATTGATTCAGCTGTATGTTTGTACCAATGAGGATGGCACCATGTATATTTACGCAGGCTCCCTGGATGCGGAGCTGGCTGCCTATAAGAATGCTATGAGTGCTTCCGAGGATGTTCTGGCGCTGAATGCCGAGACAGAGGATAAGCTGGAAGAAGCCATGGCAGCCGATGAGAAGCTGACGATGCTCATTGAGAAGCTGAGGGAAGGCGCTGAGTACGAGGAAGAAGAGACAGAGCCGGAGACCGAAGAAGTGTCAGTGGATGAGAGGGTATTTGAGGATCGGGACGAGACAGTTCTGACCACCACTACTGTGAGAGTTCGCAGCACCCCTTCTGCAGTTTCTGATGATAACATCGTTGGACTTCTGGAAGCAGGAGAGAAGGTGACCCGTACCGGTTATAACGATCGGTGGAGCCGTATTGAATATAATGGTGAAGTTGCCTATATAGCGACCCAATATCTGATACTGAAGTAAAACCCGTTGATTCACATAGAAGTAACAGGATATAAGATACAAGGAACAAGATACGAAGGGGACGCGAATGCGTCCCTTTTGCAATGAGGAGAATGAGATGGACGTAAAAGAATTTGACTTTGATTTACCGGAAGAGCTGATTGCACAGGATCCCCTGGAGGATCGCTCCTCCTCTCGCCTGCTGGTTTTGGATAAGATCACAGGAGAGCTTCGCCATGATGTATTCCGCAACATTATAGAAGAGCTGCAGGAAGGAGATTGCCTGGTTATCAATAATACCAAGGTGATTCCGGCCAGATTGTACGGAGTTCGTCAGGAAACAGGAGCTGCAGTGGAAGTGCTGTTGCTGAAACGGCGGGAAAATGATATCTGGGAGGTATTGACCCGGCCTGGGAAGAAGTGCCGTCCCGGTACCGTATTAAGCTTTGGGGACGGACTGCTGACAGGAGAGATACTGGAGGTAGTGGAAGATGGCAATCGTCTGATCCAGTTCCATTATCAGGGAATTTTTGAGGAATTGCTGGATCAGTTGGGACAAATGCCCTTGCCGCCTTATATTACACATGAATTAAAGGACAAAAACCGTTATCAGACTGTTTATGCCAAATATGAGGGCTCGGCAGCAGCGCCTACGGCAGGACTCCATTTCACAAAGGAATTGTTAGAAGCAATTCGGGAAAAGGGAGTTAAGATTGCAGAGGTGACCCTTCATGTAGGATTAGGTACCTTCCGCCCGGTAAAGGTGGATGTGGTGGAAGAACATCATATGCACTCTGAATACTACCAGATTGAACCGGAGCAGGCTGCCATCATCAATGAGACAAAACAGGCAGGCGGTCGGATCATAGCAGTGGGAACCACCAGCTGTCGTACCCTGGAATCCGCTACGGATGAGAAGGGAATTCTCCAGGCAGGCAGTGGAAATACGGATATTTTTATCTACCCCGGCTATACCTTTAAGATGGTGGATGCCCTGATTACCAATTTCCATCTTCCTCAGTCCACCTTGATTATGCTGGTATCTGCTTTGGCAGGAAAAGACCATGTCATGGCAGCCTACAAGGAGGCCGTGAAAGAGAGATACCGGTTCTTCAGTTTTGGGGATGCCATGTTCATCCGGTAAAAATCAACCATAGACCCCATAGAAGGATGTTTCGAAAAAGAAAGATTGGGTAAAATAACAGGGGGATACAGCATGGAGCAGTTGATGATTTCTCTGGATGAGAACAGAAAAACACCTTTATATGCACAGATCTATGAATATATTCGAGGAGAAATTAAGGCCGGTGTCATACCGGCCTATACTCGTTTACCCTCTACCAGAAAGCTGTCGGAATCTCTTCAGATCAGTCGTTCCACCGTACAGATGGCCTACGATCAGCTTTTGGCGGAAGGATATCTGGATGCGGAACCCTGCAGAGGATATTATGCAGCCAATGTGGAGGCCATGGAGGGGATAGGAGCTTCCAGGAAGCCTGCCAGGGATGCCGGGATTCCCGGAGAAAATGAGCAGGAAGACAGGAGGAGAGAAACCCTTCAAGGTCGTGAAACTTTAGAAAAAGAAGAAGCTTCCGGGGAACCTCTTCTCTGTGATTTTTCACCGGCAGGAGTGGACTTGGAACATTTTCCTTATAAAGCATGGCGGCGCCTTGGCAGGGAGGTTCTGACCGATGAGACAGGCAGGATCTTTCAGAAAGGCATGCCTCAGGGGGAACCGGACTTGCGGCAGGCAATTGCCTCCTACCTAAGGGAAGCCAGAGGGGTGAACTGTAATCCGGATCAGATTGTCATTGGAGCAGGCAGTGAATACCTGCTGATGCTGGTTTCGCTGATGATAGGAAGGGATAGCAGCATTGCCATGGAGGACCCCACCTATCTTCAGGCGTACCGGGTGCTTACCTCCCTGGGACACAAAGTGATTCCCATATCCCTGGATTCCATGGGAATGCGGGTGGATCTTCTGGAAAAGACCCAGGCTCGTATGGCATATTGTATGCCTTCCCATCAATATCCTACGGGAACCGTCATGCCCATCAGCAGGCGTATGGAGCTGTTAAAATGGGCCAAAGAGAAGGATGCCTATCTGATTGAGGACGATTATGACAGTGAGTTTCGGTACCAGGGACGACCGATTCCTGCTTTACAAAGTGCGGATCAGGCAGGGAGAGTCATCTATCTGGGCACCTTTTCCAGAGCCATTGCGCCTGCCATCCGCATTAGCTTTCTGGTACTGCCTCCGAAACTGTTGGAGAAATACCGGGAGGTCTGCGGATTTTACTCCTGCACCGTACCCAGAAGCGATCAGGAGATTCTGGCCAGATGGATGACAGACGGAAATTTTGAGCGTCATTTGAATCGGATGCGAGGCATATATAAAGAAAAGAGAAATGAATTGCTGAGATTGCTGGAAGAACTTGGACCAGGGTTTACCGTGCAGGGGGATGCGGCAGGCGTTCATATTTTGGTCCGATGTCATAACGGGATGAGTGAAGAAGAGATGGTACAAAGGGCGGAAAAAGAACAGATCCGGGTATATGGCGTATCCAGACATTCCATTACAGGAAGACAGTCCTTAGGAGCCAGCGTGATTTTAGGATTTGCCGGAGTGAATCAAAAAGAAATGCAGGCCGGAGTGGAAGGGCTGATACGAGCCTGGAAAAAA
>CAYMSZ010000116.1:0-4267 GCA_964393285.1 uncultured Lachnospiraceae bacterium
GCTGCCAGAGCTTCCCTGGGAACAAAGGACGCTTTCACAAGAGAAGAGGTTGAGCATGATGAATAAAGGTGTTCTGGTTGTGATTTCCGGTTTTTCCGGTTCCGGCAAGGGAACTTTGATGAAGGAGCTGCTGGATCGATATCCCAATTACGCCCTGTCCATTTCCTGTACCACAAGGAAACCCAGACCGGGAGAGGTAGATGGTCGGGATTATTATTTTGTTACGGAAGATCGTTTCAAAGAAATGATTGAAAAAGATGAACTGGTAGAACATGCCTGCTATTGTGGCAAATATTACGGGACGCCCCGTTTTTATGTGGAACAGCAGAGAGCAGAAGGCAAGGATGTTTTGCTGGAAATCGAGATACAGGGGGCCTTACAGATTAAGGAAAAGTATCCGGATTCTGTATTGGTTTTTGTAATGCCGCCTTCTGCCCAGGAGCTGAAAAGCCGTCTGGTAGGCAGAGGCACAGAGACCCCGGAGGTGGTTGCCGCCAGATTATCCCGCGCGGCAGAAGAATCTGACGGAATGGAGCAGTATGATTATCTGTTGGTAAACGATAATCTGGAGGAATGCTCCGCCAGACTTCACCAGATTATTCTTGCTCAGCACTACAGACCTGAGCTCCATTTAGATGAGATTGCTGAAATGAAAGAGCAGTTAAAACAATTTTTAAATTAAGAAGATATTTCCAGAAAGGAGAACAAAGATATGTTACATCCCTCTTATAGTGAGTTGATAGATGCAGTAAACAGCAATGTGGAGGAAGGAGAGGAGCCTGTTGTAAACAGCCGTTATTCCATCGTGATTGCTTCTGCAAAGCGTGCCAGACAGATCATTGCCGGAGAAGAGCCGCTGATCGACTGCGATCCCAAGAAAAAGCCCTTATCTATTGCCGTAGATGAGTTATACGGTGGAGAGGTAAAGATTTTGCCTGAGGATGATTATGAGGAGACTACCATTGTGACACCGGTTCAGACTTCCTTTGTAGTGGACGATGGCTCCGAATATGCAGAGGATTCCGAAGATGAAGAGTCTGATGAGGATGAGGACGAGGAAGACAAGGATACCGATGACGAAGAGGAAGAGGAGTCTGAGGTAGAGTATTACTATAACAAGGAATCTACTGATGAGGATGAGGATCAGTAATCCGTTTTTTTGGAAAACAGGAGGGACTTACCATAAGGAAGTCCCTTTTTATCATCACAAAAGACAACGACAGAAATAAAAAAGAGAGACATTCTATGAAAATATTATTTATATCCCTGGGTTGCGATAAGAATCTGGTGGATTCTGAGAGTATGCTGGGTTTGCTTCGCAAAGCCGGATACGAATTCACCGACGACGAGACAGAGGCTGACATCATTATTGTCAACACTTGCTGCTTCATTGGCGATGCCAAGGAGGAGAGCATTGATACCATCCTGGAGATGGCGAAGATGAAAAGCCAGGGAAAATGCAAGGTATTGCTGGCTTCCGGCTGTCTGGCTCAGCGCTATCGGAAAGAGATCCGCCAGGAGATTCCGGAGCTGGATGGTGTTTTGGGTACTACCAGCTATGATGCCATCGTGGAAATGGTGGAAGAGACCCTGGCCGGTAAGCACTATGAGAATTTCCAGAGCATTGACAGATCCCTGGATCTGACACCGGGTCGTGTGGTGACCACGGGAGGACATTATGCCTTTTTAAAGATTGCCGAGGGCTGTGACAAGCATTGTACCTACTGTGTCATTCCCAGCGTCCGGGGCCGCTATCGCAGTGTTCCCATGGAGCAGCTTATCGATCAGGCAGAAGAACTGGTTCAGGGCGGGGTAAAGGAGCTGATTCTGGTAGCCCAGGAGACCAGCCTTTACGGCACCGATCTGTATGGACACAAGGCACTTCCGGAGCTTTTGCATCGGCTGGGAGAGATCCCGCAGCTCCATTGGATTCGGATTCAATATTGCTATCCGGAAGAGATCACACCGGAATTGGTACAGGCCATCAAAACAGAGCCGAAGGTATGTCATTATCTGGATATGCCTATCCAGCATGCCAGTGATCGGATTTTGAAATGGATGGGACGTCAGACCAATCAGCAGGAACTTCGTGACCGCATAGATTACCTGAGACAGGAGATTCCGGACATTTGCCTCCGTACCACCCTGATCTCCGGATTCCCCGGAGAAACGGCAGAGGATCACGATATCCTGATGGATTTTGTCAATGAATGCGAATTTGATCGTCTGGGTAATTTCCCCTACAGCCAGGAGGAGGATACTCCTGCCGCTGTTATGGAGAATCAGGTTCCGGAGGAAGTGAAGGAAGCTCGCCACCAGGAGATCATGGAATTGCAGCAGGAGATTGCCTTTGAAAAATGCGAGGCCATGGAAGGCAGAGTCCTGGAGGTACTCATTGAAGGCAAGGTAGCCGATGAGAATGCCTATGTAGGCAGAACCTATATGGATGCCCCCGGTGTGGACGGTATGATTTTTGTCCAGACCATGAGAGAATTATATACCGGCGAATTTGTGAAGGTAATTGTCACAGGCGCCGCAGAATATGACTTGATAGGAGTGTTGGAAGATGAATTTACCGAATAAGTTGACGATGCTTCGTGTGATTATGATTCCGTTTTTCGTAATTTTTCTGTTAGGCAGCGCCGGTCAATGGGGCTGGTTCAACAACCTGTTTTCCGGAATTATGGAGTATACCCGCTATATTGCCCTGGTTCTTTTTATCCTGGCCAGTCTTACGGATTTACTGGATGGCAAAATCGCCCGCAAATATAATCTGGTAACCAATTTTGGAAAATTCATGGACCCTTTGGCAGATAAGATTCTGGTCTGCTCTGCCTTGATCTGCCTGATTTCCCTGGGACAGCTTCCGGCCTGGTATGTGCTGATTATTATTGCCAGAGAATTTATTATCAGCGGTTTTCGTCTCATTGCCTCCGATAACGGTGTGGTGATTGCTGCCAGCTACTGGGGTAAATTTAAGACCACTGCCCAGATGATTCTGGTGGTTTTGTTGATAGCTAACATTTCGCAGCTCCGGATTGTCACAGTCTTTTTCTACTGGGCTGCTTTGATTTTGACGGTTGTATCCCTGATCGATTACATAGGAAAGAATTTTAAGGTCTTAAGTGAAGGGGGATTCTGATGGAATCCGGAGAAAAACTGGCTGGGATTCTGGTGGGACTTTTACTGACCAGACGGGAAACCCTGGCCACAGCAGAGTCCTGCACCGGAGGCATGGTAGCCTCTGAGATTGTCTCCATCCCCGGTGCTTCAGAGGTATTTCATAATGGCTTTATTGTTTACTGCGATGAGGCCAAGCATCGTATCTTAGGCGTATCGGAAGAAACACTGGAGCAAAAAACAGCTGTCAGTGAAGAGACGGCAAAAGAGATGGCAGAGGGGTGCATTCGAGTAGGTCAGGCCGATCTGGCTTTGTCTGTCACAGGCCTGGCGGGTCCCGGCGGTGGCACACCGGAGCGACCGGTAGGACTGGTTTATATCGGATGCTGTTATCATGGAGTCACACAGGTAAGGTCCTTTCTTTTTCAGGGAGACCGACAACAAATTCGGGAGTCCGGTGTTTGCAAAGCCCTGGAGTTGGGAATCCTGTGTATGAAGACAATGGGAGGCATAGATGAAGCAGAGGGAGCCCCTGTACTGGGGGAAGAAAGCGGCAAAGAAAAAACGTCTGTATCTGAATAGTCTAAGCCAGTGGGAACAGGGTTGTTCCCAAAAGGGAGAGACACTGGATTTTTACGTCATCAAAAATCCGACGAATCCGGCTAACTATATGGATATTTTAAAAATATCCCAGCTTTTTGAAAATCCTATGACAGGAGATCCATCCTCCATCTATCTGGCTGGCATTGCCGCCTCCAAAAAAGAGGCAGAGGATCTGGCTGCTCAGATCATCGGAGACAGTTATCGTTCCCATGGATATTTTCTTTCCTCTGACCTTTTCCCGGAAGGGCAGGTGAATCTATGCACATAGTATGGATCGTTCTGAAAATCGCAGGCAAAATCCTTTTGTGGCTTCTGGGCATCCTTCTGGCTCTTTTATTGATTTTCCTGTTTGTCCCTATTCGCTACCAGGCTTATGGCAAGCGGGAAAAGGAATCCGGGCATATGCAGGCCGGAGGAAAAGTCAGCTGGCTTTTCTCTATAATCAGTCTTTATGTGACCTACGAGGATACGCTGGAAACCAGCCTTCACATTTTTGGTCATCCCATGACCTCCAAAAGAAATGAGGCAACAGCCCCTCCTGATA
>CAYMSZ010000116.1:4367-5849 GCA_964393285.1 uncultured Lachnospiraceae bacterium
TATCTGAGGGAAAGGGAAAGCTTTCTCGGATTCTTGACTTTATACAACAGGAAGAAGTAAAGAAAACACTCTCCCTGTTATGGCGTCAGATCCGGCGGATCATCCGACATCTTCTACCTACCAGGCTGCATCTGGATGTCCATTTTGGACTGTCGGACCCTTCCCAGACAGGAATGGTAACCGGCATCCTGGCCACCATACCTTTCTTTTATCAGAAAGGTGTCTCTGTGATTCCGGTCTTTGACGAAAGCTGCTTTTACGGTGAATTTGCCTGCAAAGGGCGGGTGCGATTAGGCACATGTCTGGGACTGGCTCTGCGGATTTTCATCAGTCCGCACTTTTGGAAGCTATTAAAAACTTATAAACATCATATGCAAGAATAAACGTGATGATAAAAAGGAAACAGGAGGAGATAACAATGGCAGGGGAAAGAAATACCTTTAATGGTACTGTAGACTCATTATTCCAGGGTTTGGATAGCCTGGTAAGCACAAAAACCGTAGTAGGAGAGGCCCAGGTGTTGGGGGATGTCACCATTGTTCCTTTGGTAGATGTATCATTTGGCGTAGGAGCCGGTACCTTCCGAGGAGAGAAAAAAGACAATGCCGGCGGTGGTTTAGGGGCGAAAATTTCTCCAAATGCCGTTCTGGTAATCGCCAAAGATGGCAGTACCAGACTGATCCGCACCAATGACAAGGAAGATATTGCAACACGCATCATTGATATGGCTCCCGGCATTATCAGTCGTTTTACCAGTAAAAAGAAACCGGCAGTAGAAGAGATGTCTGATGCTGAGGTAGATGAGGTAAAGGATGCTGCCAAAAAGGCTGCCCAGGACACCGCTGCACAGATTCTGGGGCAGGAGGCATAATTTTTCCGGAAGCCTCATACATTAGATAATAATTCGATTGTTCCGGTGGTTTATGAAGCGCTTGGTCGGTTTCATCTCCTTTTGGTTGGGGGTAGGCATTTTATTCAAATGTATTATCCCCACCAGATTATCTGTGATCTGTATTGCCATCACCATGGTAGTAGTCGGATATAATCTTTTTTGTCGCTAATGTACTGCGGTCAATGTTTTATAAAAATAGAATTTTTTGCAGAAATCACAAAAAATACTTGCCAAGGATATTCTTTTGTGGTATGATATCGCTTGTTGGCCGGTGTGTCGGAATGGCAGACGAGGCAGACTCAAAATCTGTTGTTGGCAACAACGTATGGGTTCAAGTCCCATCACCGGCATAGGAGACTGTATACGATGTATATGGTCTCTTTTTTGTTTTATAGAAATCATTGAACGGATGGATAAAACATCACAGGAGATGCTGAAGAGATATTTCAAAATCGATAGATTTTGGATATCTCTATTTTTTTAAGAAAAATGAAAAAAACACTTGACTTGGAGTTAACTCCAAGGAGTAAAATTACATCTGGAAACATCTCTTAAAGAGATTGAAAACTGGATCAGAAGTTTATGAGAGG
>CAYMSZ010000117.1:0-5801 GCA_964393285.1 uncultured Lachnospiraceae bacterium
TGTCCCTCGTCTCATTTTATCATGGTGAAAAATGAATGTAAAGCCGCAATATACAAGGTTTTCCACCTGTGGCAGAGTTTCCCAACTGATGCCACGTATTGCTTCATTGCTGTGCAAGCACAAAGCCTTTTGACCTTTTGACCCTGGCATCATTACAGATTTTTAAACTGGGCCTGATACAGGTTATAATACTGACCTTTTTTGGCCAAAAGCTCCTGATGGGTGCCTTCCTCCAGAATCTGCTTTTGATCTACCACGAATATCCTGTCAGCTTTTTTGATGGTAGACAGACGGTGGGCTATGACAAAGGAGGTGCGGCCTGCCAAAAGGGCGGCAATGCCCCGCTGTACCATCATTTCCGTGTGGGTATCGATGCTGGAGGTGGCTTCATCCAGAATCAGAATGGCCGGCTGGCTCACCAGGGTTCTGGCAAAGGCGATGAGCTGCCGCTGTCCTACAGACAGACTGCCGTTTCCCTGAATCTCTGTGTCATATCCCTTTTCCATTTTCATAATAAATTCGTGGGCTCCCACTGCCTCTGCCGCCCAGCGGATTTCCTCATCGGTAGCATCCAGCTTGCCGTAACGGATATTGTCTGCTATGGTGCCGGTAAACAGGAAATTCTCCTGGGTCATAATCCCCATCTGGCTGCGGAGACTATGAATGGTCACTTCCTTTATGGGATGTCCGTCAATTCGGATTTCCCCGGCTGTGGCATCGTAAAATCGGCTTAACAGGTTAATAATGGTGGTTTTGCCTGCCCCGGTAGGTCCTACCAATGCAATGGTCTCTCCCGGCTGAATGTGGAAGCTGATATCCTGAATCACCTTTCTCTCCGGCTCATCCGGATAGGCAAAGGTCACATGATCAAACTCCACTTCTCCCTTTACAGGCGGCAGCTCATAGGCTCCCTCCTGATCCTCCAGTTCCGGCTGCGTATCCAGAATGTCAAAGACACGCTCTGCACTGGAGATATTGTTGACAATACTGTTATACAGGTTTGCCAGGTTACGAATCGGTGTCCAAAACATGCTGAGATAGGTGGCAAATGCCAGAAAGGTACCAACCGATACACTTCCCATCCCCAGAATCCGGATGCCGATGTAGTACAGCAGAAAACTGCCTAGTCCCCAGGTCACATCAATAACCGGGCTAAAGGCATCGGCGATCTGAACTGCCTGCAAAAAAGCATGCTGATGTTCTTTCAGAACCGTATCAAAGGTCTCTTTGGATTCCTCTTCTGCGGAAAAACTCTGGACTACCCGTATGCCGGAAAAATTTTCATGGACATAGGCATTGATGTTGGAATTCTTTTGCCGTACAGCCTGCCACCTCTTATGTCCCCGGATCATGACCACATACATGCCAAGAGCCAGAATCGGTAAGGTACCCAGGGCAGCCAGAGACAGCCAGGGGCTCTTTACGATCATGATGACAATGACAGCCACTACGGTCACAGCATCCGGAATCAGCGTGGTCACACTGCTTGACATGATCTCTTTGAGAGAATTGACATCTCCTATGATTCTGGCCAGAATCTTGCCGGTAGGTCTGCCGTCAAAAAAGCCCAGTCCCAGGGTCTGGATATGGGTGTACAGCTGCTCCCTGATCTCTAACACAATCCGATTGGAAACACCGGCCATAATAACCATTCTGGCCTTTACTCCCACCAGCCATATGGCATTGAGAATCACTGCTATGACAGCCAGGCGAATGAGACTGTCCACATCCCGGTTTACCACATGAACATTCACTGCCCGCTCTATGATCAGCGGGTTGATCAAAGCGATGGTCACCGTCACTGCCATAATGGCTAAGACCAGAAATACTTCTTTTTTATATGCCAGCAAATAGCGGTACAGCCGTATCAGCGTAATCCGCTTCGGCACATCCTTTTGCAGTTCATCCTGCTTATATGAATTTACAGACATGCTTCTTCCTCCCCTGCCCCACAGGCAGATTCTTCCGGCTCCTCATACTGAGCCACATAGGTGTCGTAATACAAGCCTTTCTGCTGCATCAGGCTTTCATGGGTGCCTCTCTCTGCTACCTTGCCATCCTTTAAAATCACAATCTCATTGGCATGACGCACGGCAGAAATTCGATGGGCGATAATGACCTTGGTGATATCCTGCATGGTATTTAACTGCTGCTGGATCTCATGCTCTGTCTCCATGTCCAACGCAGAAGTGGAATCGTCCAGAATCAAGACGGGAGCCTTCCTCGCCAGGGCTCTGGCAATGCTGAGCCGCTGCTTCTGCCCGCCGGACAGTCCTACTCCCTTTTCTCCAATGACCGTATCATAGCCCTGAGGCAGATCTGATACAAATCCATGGGCATCTGCCGCTTTGGCTGCCTCCTCCATCCGAGGCAGATCCATCCAGTCTCTGCTGCCGATGCGGATGTTTTCCCCTACGGTATCGGAAAACAGGAACACATCCTGCATCACCACTGCCATGCTGCCCCGAAGCTGTTTCAAATCCAGCTGCCGGACATCCACCCCATCCAGTCGAATGGTACCTTCCGTCACATCATAGAATCGCTCCAGCAAATTCACCACAGTCGTCTTACCGGAACCTGTCATACCCATGATACCCAGGGTTTTGCCTGCCGGCACCACAAAACTCACATCCTTCAGAATGGTCTGTCCCTGAAGGGTCAGCCCCACATGATCAAATTCCAGACTGCCCTTTACCGGATCCAAAACCTTTGGTTTCTCCGGGGATACGATATCCGGCTCCTCATCCAGAATCTTGTTGATCTTTTTATTCGACGCTACAGCAGCTGCCAGACTGTTGGTTACCCAGCCCAGAATCTCCATGGGCCAGACAATATTATTGGCATACTGGATAAAGGCGCCCAGCTGCCCCAGGGTGATTTGCTCCTTCACTACCAGAATGCCGCCGATGGTAACTGACAGCACCAATAATGTCTTCGTCAAAAATGAAATATTGGGATCATATTTTGCCATGGTTTTCGCCAGGGCCATATTCAGGTCATAGTATCTGCCGTTATGCTCCTTGAACTTGGCAATCTCGTAGGACTCCCTGGAAAAAGCCTTGACTGTCCGCACTCCCGTCAGGTTTTCCTGGGCTATGGTATTCAGCTTTGCATTTTCTTCGCTGATGTCATCGTAGACCCGATCCAGACTCTTTTCCAGACGAATGGCCACATACCCTACCATGGGCATGATACAAAGGGGAATCAGCGTCAGAACAGGGCTGATCTTCACCATACAGATCATAACCACCACAGTATATACCATGGCTTCCACGCAAAGGATTCCCACATAACCTACGGCGTCCCAGATTCGGTCTACATCTTCCTTCACCCGGGCCATTAGCTCACCTGTGTTATTTTTCTCAAAGAAGCCCACTGACATCTTCTCGATATGGGCAAAGAGTTTTCTGCGGATATCTATGGAAATCCGCAGACCGATGGAATCACTGGTATACTCCTGTAAATATTTGAAGATTCCCTTTCCCGCTCCCAGCAATAAAAGCATACACAAAAGCCTCATGAGGATTTCATGATTGCCTCCCACTATGACATCGTCGATGATGGTCTCTATGATTCTGGGTGCCTCTGCCTCCATAAGGACTCCTGCCAGTAGAAACAGGGAAGCCAAAAGATACAGGTACCAGTATTTCGCCATATATTTTCCTAAATTCTTCACAAGAACCCCCTTTTGCCGGTATTCCGGCTACTGTTATTTGTCTTGTCCGTTACCTGACAAGGAGAAAACCCGCCACATCACAGGCGTACCTTGTGTACCGGTGCCTTTGTCTGTATGCACAGCAACAAAAAAGGCGAGGTCACAGCCTTCTTGTCCGGCTGCAATCCTCGCCCTGTCTTATGGGTAGGTCTGCCTGATACAAGAATGCCGCAGTCTGACAGGCTGCGGCATTCTATCTCATGGATGATCCATCCTCATATACATTCTGATATGACACGATCAAATTCCACTCTGAAGGCAGGCTGTCTGTTTCTCGATTTTCACTTTTGTGATGTCAGCGCTCTTGTTCAACATGTTCCTACCTCCTTCTTTCTATATTTGATTGCGTTGTCACTGTTTGACAGTGTAGCACGAAATATAGGTGTTGTAAATAACTTTTTGCACAACTCCCCATCAATATGTAGCAACACTCCCATCTTCATACATGATCTCTGCTGTCTCCTCCGAAGTAGCATGATAAACGGTCTGGCAGGGGCTTAGTATCGTTTCTTCCAAAACAATCATGCATGAATCCGTATCCACTCTTACTATTATCTGATACGATCTCTCCTGCTCTGCTTTTGTAAGTTCCAATCCTCTGTTTTCCAGTTTTCTGAGTTGATCCTCTGTAAATACTTCGTCTACCCCTTCTATCGTATATTCCCATATTCCCTGTTCATTGATGTCCGTTTCCTCAAAATGCAGGCCATACTCTGAATACAAGAACTCTTCCATGCTTTCTCTCGACTGCATTTGTTTTACTGTAATTTTGCCAAATATATCGGGACAATAGTTATCGTAACTATACAATTCCCAAGTATTTTCATCTATTATCAGTGCCACGGTTCCTTCAGGAACTGTTAATTGAATCCCTCCAAAGTCCAATTCATGACGAATCTGCGAGAAGGTAGTATACCTCGAAGCGGCATCACTTCCCAAATTATCTCTCTTTATATATTCTCCCGGCATTTCTCCAAATACTGTTTCCTGCGTAAAAGCATCATTCTCAATTTTTACAGACTCAAACAATGCATTGATCGTTTCTTCTTCGATAAACAGGGTATTGATTTGCATTGCATAAGACACGCTTTTCTCTTTTTGTGTGATAAGCAGCCAATCGAATATGGAGAATTCCTCGAATATTTCATATTCCGAGTCAAATATTCCCTCTTTCAACAAAAACTCTCCGTCGCCATAAGTAAAAGGACACTCTTTCTCCATAAAACGAGCAAAAAAATTCTCTTCCTTCTCTTCTATAGATGTCATTTCAATAGTTGAATGAACTCCTCTACTCATTTGAAAACCAAGGTCGATTTCTTCTGCTGATTGGCAATTACCTGTAATATGATAATTTATCAGCCAACCCACCTCTACGCCTTTATAGTATATAGCTATTGCATTTTCTACAGGTAAATACAAAATGCCATCTACCGCACCCAGGGAAATGACTCCGTTATCGTAGGTTTTTTCGCCGTAAACTGCCAAAACTTCCTCTATATCCCAATTCGGGATATCCTGGGATATGGTTTCCGGTTCTTCGTTTGACATTTGGCGACAGGCACACATCATAAAAGCTAACATCAGTACCAGAATACTCAATCCAAGCCTCTTATTTTTTCTCATAGTATACCTCCCCTATTTACTTTAGAGTCCTTTTTCCTTATATCCAGGACACAACTTTACAGAGATTCCATAAGCCAATTCCAATCTGCCTGAAGCACCACAAATGGAAATTTTAAATATTGAATCACTTCAACTATCCGAAATTGAAACACAGCAAAAACAAGTAAGCCAGGAACTATCCCCCAGGAAATGGCCTTCATCCATTCCCGTAGGTTCTTTCTCTTTTTTTGAAAAGCAGAAGCAACGATATTCGCTACAAGTCCTATAAATGATGAAATGATACAGAAATCATTAAACAATAAGATGAGGCAAAACAGAACATCTAAAAAAAATGAGGCAAAGTGAAAGCCTTCATCCAACATGGTGTAATAAAACCAATGATTGGTAGCAATATACACCACTACATAAGCAGGGAAAAGCAAATAGGATATGATTGTCATCCTTGCTATCCATTTGGAAATAC
>CAYMSZ010000118.1:0-5797 GCA_964393285.1 uncultured Lachnospiraceae bacterium
AGACACAAAAGTAAATGCAAGCATTTATTTTGTGTCCATTTGTCCCTTGTCTCATCTTATACAGATTACACTATTTTTCTGGGAAAGTAAATGAGAAATTCTGTTCAAAACCTACACAACCAAAAACTGATAGGCACAGAATGCCACATACAATAGTAACAGACCGATTCCCTGGAAGCGAGTCAGCTTTTGACGCACCAGTGCAGGGATGGTCAGAACTGCCATGACAAATACCATAAGGGGCAGATCCACCACCAGGGTACTGTTGATTCCTGCTATGGTACTGTTTACAGGAATGGAAAAAGGAGCGATCAGGCTGGAGATACCGGTCACCAGAACCAGATTAAACAGGTTGGCGCCTACAATGTTGCCCAGAGACAGGGAAGCATGTCCCTTTACCAGGGAGGTGACGGCTGTCACCAGTTCCGGCAGTGAGGTTCCCAGGGCAATCATTGTGAGAGCAATGACAGATTCGGGGACTCCCATGGCCTCTGCTATCAAGGTGCCTTTATTCACCAGCAGATTGGCTCCTATGGCAATGAAAGCCGCTCCGGCTACCAACAGCAGCAAATCCATGGCCATGGATTTTTCTTCCGTCTCTGTCGCCTCCTCGGCCTGTCCGGCATCGGACTTGGCTCCATTTTTCATAGAAACAATGGTAACCAGCATATAACAAACAAAAATCAGAAGCAGAATCACACCTGTCAACCTGGTAAACTGACCTGTGGTATAGGCTGTCACCATGTAAAAAGCGGCTGCCAGGAAGAAAAACAATACAGGGGTTTTAAGAGTTTTGCGATTTACCGGAGAGGGAGAAACGGCAATGGTCAGGGCTGCAATCAAAGCCGTATTACAGATAATAGAACCTATGGCATTGCCATAAGCGATCTGCCCATGTCCGCTGACTGCCGATGTGGCAGATACCATAACCTCCGGAAGGGTGGTGCCGATGGACACCACTGTGGCACCAATGATCAACTCCGGCACATGGAACCTGTGAGCTACCCCTGTAGCCCCATCTACAAACCAGTCCCCACCTTTGATCAGCATAATCAAACCTACGCAAAACCAGATGATTGTTCCTACCATTTTTCCATCTCTCTTTCCGGGGCGAACCCCTCTTATGTAAATGAATGATCAGAAGACATTGCTTACAAAAATCTCGATTCCTATGGCAATCAGAATCACACCACCCAATATGGAAGCCTTATTGGAAAGTCTGGTTCCCACCCTCTTGCCGATTTCCAGTCCGGCCATACAGATAACAAAGGTGGTAATGCCAACCAGCAGAGAACATACCAGAGCCATAACAAAACCGTATTCTGAAATGGTAAAGCCTACCGACAACGCATCAATAGAAGTCGCAATTCCCTGCACAATTAAGGTTCCTATGCCTAACAGGGGCGGTTCCTCTTCCTCCGTCTTATTGCGAATCCCATCCATCAACATTTTACCACCGATATATCCCAGCAGAATCAGAGCAATCCAGGGAATGAACAGCTCAAATTTTGAAAAAATCTGCACGATGGTATGTACGCACAGCCAGCCCAACAAAGGCATAGCAATCTGGAAGATGCCATAACAGCCTGCAATCATAACCATTCGCTTCGTTTTCATGCCAGGTTCATTCAATCCATTGGCCATAGAAACGGAAAAAGCATCCATGGCCAGTCCCACGCCCAGCAAAATGCTATTCAAAAAAAATAAAAAACTCCACTCCATTTTCTTACCATCCTTATTTAAAATTCTTCTGTGAGATCCCATAGATGCAAGATGCATGAGACCCATAGGCGTAAGATGCCACGTATTGCTTCATAACAAAAAGACTCAAATACAGTCTAATGACCATATCTGAGTCAACTTATCCGTATATAGACTCCATGTATCGCCTGGCTGTATACATGAGTCTCGCGATTTAAAGCAAGCCAGACCGATTCGGCCGAGTTTGTTGACTTGCTACGCGTAATCTACGCGCTCCCTACTCCCCCACGGGAATATGAAATTTCTGTCATTATAAAGAACTTTTTGTCTTGTGTCAACCCTGTAGGCTGCTTATTTCCTGTATTTGCTTCTACACTCCTGCCAGTTCTTTTCTGGTGGCTTTGCGAAGCTCTCTTCTGGGATAACAAACAGGATAAAATACAACACAGAGAATCAATGCCGCTACCACATCCACCACAGAATGCTGTTTCATAAAGACGGTAGATATATTGATCAGCATGGCTGTCACAAAGAATGCAATCTTCCAACCATATTTCTGCAGATTCTTACAATCCCAGCCGGCATACATCGCTGCCATAGCGCCAAGCACATGAATCGAGGGGCACACATTGGTGTTGGTATCAAAGGTGTAGAACCAGGCTGTGAACCGGGTCAGAATATTATCTCTGGCAAAGGTCTCCGGCCGCAGGTTCTGACTGGTAGGAAAAATAAAGTATATTACCAGTGTCAACCCATATGTAATCGCGATAAATTTCATCATCCTCTTAAAGGCTTCCACATCATACAGCAGCGTATACACCACCATACCTGTCAGGAACACAAACCAGAACAGATAGGGAATCAGGAAAATCTCATTGAAAGGAATCAAATCATCCCACATACAATGAACCGTATAATAGGAACTTACCGGATAAAAACGCTCCAGATATCCGAATACCAATCCGTGAATGGGCCAAAACAGCAGCCATTTCAAATGGCTAAACTCCGGCGTATTGAGTCGATTCAGCCGAAAATTTCGATAATCCACCTCCGGCTTTTTCCAACGTATTGCTCTTTGTTTCAATTGACTTCCTCCCTCTGTGGCTCATACTTTCCTGTCATATACAAGTATATGGTCTTTGCCCCTTCTTTTTTCTTTTCCGGCAGCAGAGCCTCTACCATTTTTTCACGAAGGTTCTTTTTTCGAACCACATTCAGAGCAAGAGCCGAGAGACGAATCATATTTTTGCTGCTCTTTGCACCGCCCAAATTTACAAAATACCTTCGATTGTATTTCTCACAACCTGCCACTGCATCAATGAAAATCATAGGAAGCTGCTTTGTGGCTGCCTCCACCACACTGATTCCTCCCGGCTTGGTCAGATATACATCTGCGCTGTCCAGAAACAGAGAAATGTTTTTTTCATAGCCTCGGATATGAATCTGTTCATTATTGTAATACTTTTTTTCTAATTTATGACGCAGTCTTTCATTGCTTCCGCACATAACCGTCAATTCTGCATTGTCAGGCATCCAGTGAGCCAGTGTCCTGGTCAGCTGAGGAATGGGACCACATCCCATGCTGCCGCACATCATAACCAGATGAATGTGCTCCTGGTCTACTCCCACAATGGCCTTGGCTTTTTTCTTTGGAACCTGGCTATAGAATACCTTTCTCACCGGAATTCCACTTCCCACAATACGGTCTTTGGGGATTCCACTGCCGGCAAATTCGTCTGTCAGGGAATCATCCGGGATGAAATAATAATCCATAAGAGTGTCATCCCGCCCCGGGCTGTTGGTATAGTCTGTGGCCACAAAACAGGTCCGTAATTTCATGGGATGTCTCTTGAGCATTTCTGACAAGAGCAGCGTAGAGAACACATGGGTGCAGATGACTGCCTCATAGTTTTCATCCGTTAAATACCGGTACAGCTGTTCTGCTCCGGCAGTCAGCACCCGATAAATCACTGAATTTTCATGGGTAATCATGGCAGGATGTTTTTCCGCAAAGGCATATCCGAAATCACTCAGTGCCGGCGCATAACGATATAATTTTACATGCCAGGAACTTACGAAATCGGAAAATTTCTGAGATATGAATTGTAAGGCATCCTCAATGTGACAATACTCCCCCTGAGACAAGTATTCTTCCCGGATTGCTTCTGAGCAGGAATTATGCCCCTGCCCGGTATTACAGCTCAAAATCAATGTACGCATTTATCTTGTTACATTCCTTTCTTTTTTCTTTCCAGGATCATCTCCTCTTTCCCGCCTGCTCATCCGTTCTTCCTTTTTTGTGCCCGCTGTTGCATCCGAATCAACCTGGGACGGTTATAGCGCTGCACCATAATAAAAGGAATATTTAAGATCCAATATAAAATCGCCACGATGATTCCACCGGTTCCCGGCCATACCCAGATACAACCCAGTCCAAAAATCTGAAGGAGAATATGAATCCATTCTGCCACACAGGTCTCCTGAATCATACGGGGCAGCCTCTCTTCTTCCCCCAGGGTAAAGCTTTTAGACGGCATCACCATAGGCAGAATCTTACTCATATCCGGGATACGATTCTGCCATTTTTTAATCTTGAATGTTTGATAAACTGCCCCGTTTTTTTCAAAGGAAAAACTTCGATACGGCCATTTTTCCTCATGAAACCAGTCCTTGGGCACTAGTCTCCCCACAATAAAGAAAGAAATTCCTATGATTGCCAGATATATGAAACAATGTAAAAACCCCATTTTATTCCACCCCTTCTACACCATGTTACATACTATACTCTTTGCCAGCAAAAAAACAAGCGACAAATTTATTAAGATTGTCGCAAGTTTCTATAAATTTATTCATTTATTCTGCCTGATCCCCTACAGGATAGCCATTTTCCAGGCTCTGCCGTCTTCCACAATGAAGGGCAACGATCCGTTCCAGCAATATCATACTCAGATTGCCACTGGCAAAATCATTGCCGGTGCCGGTATCCAGATGAAGATCCACCCCACTGTAGGACAGTTTCGGACAAGCTGTGGTAATCATACAGATAGCGCTCCCCTCCGGAAGACTGGGCACCTGATTGATATTATATAAATCATGAAAAAATCTTCCCCGAATGGAAAAAACGATAACCAGACAAGGCTTCTTGATCTCTTCAAAAAAAGAAATCTGTTCCGAGGGACGATTCAACACCTGGGTCAAATGATTTACCACATTCATCAAATCATGCTGGAGCATCAGTGCCGCATTACCGGACTGAATATGCCCCATAATGGCAATATTCTCATATTGGTTAATCATATCCGCCAGTCGGTCCAGTTTTTTCTCAGATACATTTTTCAGCATCAGATCTGCGGAATTTTTTACATCCGTCAAAAATTCTGCATCCGTCCTCTTTCGCACAGTGGATATCATTCCTTCCACATCCTTCACCTCTGCAAAATCGGCTCGCATTTCGTAGAAATTTTCAAAGCCCAGATCCCGGCAAAAACGGCTGACAGTAGCCTTAGACACATTGCATTGTTTTGCCAGATCACTAATATTCATAGACTCCATCTGATCGATTCGTTCCACAATATGGTAGGCAATGGTATAATTCACAGAGTCCTTTGGCTCAGAATTCAACATTCCTATCAGCAAAATCGGTAATCTTGCCATTTTACTCTCCTAAGTATCTCTCCTAACCCGGTCATGGATCAGGTTACATGATTTTATTCCCGGCATCCTTCATTTACAGGTTTCTCATACAAATATCTGACAGACAGCAGCTGTCACAGTACGGCTTGGTTCTTGCGGTACAAACAGCTCTTCCATGCTCCACAAAACGGTGGCAAAGAGAATTTCCTTCCTCCGGTGGAATCAGCTCCCAAAGTGCCATCTCCACCTTTTTAGGATCTTTACACTGATCTACCAATCCGATCCTGTTGGACAAACGAATACAATGGGTATCTGTGACAATGGCCGGTTTTCCAAACACATCTCCCATAATCAGATTGGCACTCTTTCTCCCTACACCCGGCAGCTTCAGCAGCTCATCAAAATCATCGGGGACCTGTCCTCCGTACTCATCCCGGAGGATCGTCATGGTAGCATGGATATC
>CAYMSZ010000119.1:0-5757 GCA_964393285.1 uncultured Lachnospiraceae bacterium
ACCCCTTGCAAAATACAAGAGGGGTTACTTCAATCCGCACCTTGCACATGGCGGTGGGAATGTGATCCATCTCCATCTGGTAGTCTGCCTCTGCCAGAATGCAGGGGGTATCCTCCTGTCCTGCGGCATGCCACCGTCGAATGCTGACATTTCCTACCTGAAGACCTATATAAATGGTGCCGAAGGGGGTACTGTAGGGACTTTCATCCCATTTTCCCGGTGCAAAGGTCATCTGGGACACTACCTGTCCCCGTCTTGAAACCTGAAATCCGTCTTCCTCCAGCTTCACTGTGGTGTGTACCTGTGTCCCATCCTCTGAGACCTCATCATAAAGCAAAAAATATTTCCCGCCTTTTTTCGTACAGTATCCTTCTACACAGGTCTCCGTAATATCTTCTTCTGCCAGAGTCCGTTCTTGCCCTGTGGCGCTGTTTTCCATCAATTGCTGGATGCCTGTCACCTTGACCTTTACGTTAGGTGTCATCATTATGGTATCCTCTTTCTAATATGCTTCAATGTCTATCTTTTCCGTATTGGCTACATCGTAGGGCAGGATGGAGTTGGCAAACTCCTGAAACTGGGCTGCCAGGTCGCTGACATAGAACTGGTAGACGGCAGGAGTGGACTCCTGTCGATCCAGCTGTTTTTCCTGCAATAGCTGTTTTAATTCAATGGCTGTCTCATAGGCCGGATTCACCAGGGTCACATTCTCCCCCATAACCTTTCTCAGGATGGTGCGCAAAAGAGGATAGTGGGTGCAGCCTAAAATCAGCGTGTCAATGTCCTTGTACTGGAGGTCCTTCAGATAACGGCGGGCAACCTCCTCCGTAATAAAATCATGGGTCAGGCCCTCCTCTGCCAGTGGTACAAACAAAGGGCAGGCCTTGCCATAAACCCGATAATTTCCATTGATCTGATGGAGAACCTTTTCATAAATTCCCGAATCGATGGTTCCTCTGGTAGCAATGACGCCAATCTGGCCGTTTCTGGTAGCCTCTGCAGCGGTTTTGGCTCCTGCCTTAATCACACCCAGAATAGGAATCTCCAGTTCTGCCTCTATGGCCGCCAGGGCATGGGCGCTGGCTGTATTACAGGCAATCACAATGGCCTTTACTTCCTTGGTCTGTAAAAAATGAACGATCTGTCTGGAATAGCGAATGACGGTATCCTTGGACTTGCTGCCGTAGGGCACCCTGGCTGTATCGCCAAAGTAAATGATATTTTCTCCCGGCATCTGCCGCATGATCTCTCTGGCTACCGTCAGTCCTCCGATACCGGAATCAAAGACCCCAATGGGCGCATTTCTATCCTGCTCCATGGTTTACTCCCTTACCAATGCGTACTGAATCAATCTTTCTACTAACTGAGGGACAGACATGCCTTTTTCCTCCCACAGCATGGGATACATACTGATGGAGGTGAATCCGGGCATGGTGTTAATCTCATTAAATACTACTTCATTGCTTCCCTCTTCCAGGAAGAAATCCACGCGAGACAGCCCCCAGCCGTCTACTGCCTGGAATATGGCCACTGCTGCCTCCCGGATCTTCTCTGCTGCTCCTTCCGGCAGTTTGGGATTTACGATAGTGCGGGAATCTGCACTGTTATATTTGGCTTCATAATCATAGAAAGCAGCTGCCGCCAGAATCTCGCCGATGCCGGATGCCTTAGGATCCACGCCGCCTAACACAGCGCACTCCAGCTCCCGGCCCTGGATGGTCTCCTCTACCAGAATCTTGCGGTCATGACCGGCAGCCAGGTTCAGGCTGTCTATCAATTCCTCCCTGTTTGACGCCTTGCTGACTCCGCAGGAGGAGCCGGCGCAGGAGGGCTTTACAAAAACCGGATAGGATAATTTCGCCTCCACTCTGGCAATGGCATTTTGCAGTTTTTCCTCTGTCTTACACTCTTCTCTATGGACTACCACATAGGCAGCCTGCCGGACACCCAGGGTATCTACAATCTTTTTGGTATATACTTTGTCCATGGAGACGGCAGATGCCAAAACTCCACAGCCTACATAGGGAATCTTTGCCAGCTCAAAAAGGCCCTGGATGGTGCCATCCTCTCCTCTCAGGCCATGGAGCACCGGAAATGCCACATCCACAGGCCAGAAGGTAGTCTCTCCTTCTTTCATGAGCCAGATTCCTTTTTTCGTAGCATCGGGAGACAGAACCCCACGAACGGTACCTTCCCGCCAGGTGCCATCCTGAATCTGTTCCACAGAATCTGTCTGAATCCAGGCGCCCTCCTTGGTGATACCCACCAGCATCATTTCATATTTCTCCTGGTTGACCGCCTGGATTACGGTGACTGCCGAGCGGCAGGAAACCTCGTGCTCCGATGACTGTCCTCCAAATAAAATCAACAAATGTTGTCTATTCATCATGTCTTATTAACCTCTGTTCTTTCGAAACCTAACGCTGTGACCGGGTCTCCCCTTTGCACAGACATTTTTATTCTACTTTCTTTTCCCCTATTGTTCAAGGGAAGCTTACAAATTTTTATAAATTTATGCAGCGAATTGCCTGACGATTCCCTGGCATCCGGCTGAATGTGTATATTTTTTAAAAAAATGGATAATCTTTAGATGTTACCCCGAGGAATGTCAAACGGTCTTTTGAACGGTGAAATGATATGCAGAACACAAATTTTGATTTGGATTATGATTTGAATTATGATTTAGATGATAATTTTCATCCTGATTTGGATGATTTTTATCTTGATTTGAATGGAGACGCAAGCTCAAATGGTTTCCTTGTATCTAAGCTCGGGCGCATCAAACGGATGATTTTCTTCAGCGCTGTTTTGGTCATCCTTTGTTTGGGTGGCGTAGGGGGAATCCTGTTTTCCCGGTATCGGCAAGCCTGTTTTGTCTCTCGTCTGGCCAGGCAGGTTCTGCGATTTCATGTCATTGCCAACAGTGACAGTACGGAGGATCAGTCCGTCAAGCTTCAGGTGCGAGATGCCTTGATCGTCTACATGGCTTCCCACGCAGATACCTTTCAGTCTGCCGAGGATGCTGCCGAATATGCCGCTTCCCACATAGAGGAGTTAGAGCAGGTGGCCAACGGTGTTCTCCGTTCCTGCCAAAAGAGCTACTCTGCCACAATTTCTCTGGGTCTATCTGACTTTCCGGATAAGGTATACGGTGATCTCGTCTTTCCTGCCGGAACCTACGAAGCCCTCCGGGTTGAGCTGGGGCAGGCCCAGGGCGAAAACTGGTGGTGCGTTCTGTATCCTCTCCTGTGCTATACCAGGGAGGGTACTGTCTCTGTGCCGGAGGAGTCAGAGACGATCCTGGAGGACTCTCTCTCCTCCGAAGACTATGCCAGACTCTCCGGCACAAACACAAAGCCTATCATCCGGGTCAAATTATGGGAATGGCTCAAAGGGTAAGAGCTGCTACCATAATATATAGAAATACGATGGCAAGGGAAATAAGAATCGATACCACAGCGTTTCCAATTTTTTCGGATATGAACCCGGTCAATACTCCTGCCATCCCTCCGATCAAAAATCGTTTCAGGGCAGTGAAGGCAAAATAGGCTCCTACCGACCATGTGGATGAGAGCGCGCCCAAGATCTGGATACTGTTGGCCTGAGCAGAAAGATCCAGTCCTCCATACCCCTGAAACACAGCGATATATTGGGGTAAAAAGGCAATGGTTTCTGCTATTAGCAGATAGATGGCGGATATCACTATTTTTCTACCAAGTATTGCTTTTTCTTTTCCTGCCGTTATCTGCAAAGTCCGTACCCCGGTTTCCGCCTCCAGCGCATAGACAGCAGAAAATACAAGTACCACAGACAGCAGGAATTTTGCCATATTGAGCAGATCGTTCTGTCTGCCTTCTTTGTTCAGCAACCGTTCATAACCGCTTTGATACAGGTAAGATTGACCGTCGGTCAGGCTTTCATATTGGAGATACGCTTCTTCAAATGGCTGTTCCGCCAGCAGCATTTCCTGAATCTCCCTGGTTGCGACCTCCAGTGCCGTACCGCTGTACATTTCCGCATATTCCTCCATCTGCTGATGAAGCTGAGAAAATCTTTCTTTTTCACTTTCCAGGTACTGTTCCTTATCTTCTGTGGGTTCTCCCTCCAATATTTCGGAGTAATTCCGATAGTAATGCTCGTATGCACTATTGTTGATATAGAAATTCCTGTATGACATGATCTGAATTGCCAAAAAGGCAAGGAGCACAATCATCCCATGGCACAGAGAAAAGAATTTTTTCCATTCATAGAAAAACAATACGGTATGGATTCCTGTAAGATGCTTCCTGAAGTCCTGAATGGGGGTCCATTCTGTGATATGGGGAATTCTGCAGAAGCATACCATTCCTCCCCAGAAGGACAAAAGGATTACCGACACGGAAAAAATCACTACTATCAAAACCCTTTGTATGGGATATCCACACAGATTCAGATAGACTGCACCCCGGAACAATTCTTCCACAGAAGCCAGTTGACTGAGACTAAGGCACCGAATCCACCATAAATGGCTGGTCCCCATCCAGTAGGCCACAGCTCCCGCCGCTACCATCATGGGAACAACCATTACCATCATATCGAACAAGGCACATATGCCGAAAATGAGGCTTGTACACGCCACGCACCACAGATATTTGAACAGGATGATGGTGTATAAAAATTCTGCCACGGAAATATTCTGCGAACAGCCCTGGTAACCATATACGGATTGAACCGGTGCCCCCATATTCTCAAAGCCAAATAAACCGGCTATTATAAGGCCATTGGTTCCGTACAGAATCAGGAATCCAACGGATACCAACAGGATTGCAGCCGCATATTTACGCAGATACAGGACAGCATGCCCATATGGCGTAGGCCAGGTTAATTTACTGAGTCCGATTCTTTTTTCATATGTCAACAAATACAACCCCGCTGTTATACTAAAAATCAATAACAGCAGATCCGTACCATGCCATTCCACCAGCAATTCCACATTTCCAAAAAATCCGGTTACAGGAACCAGACCTTCTAATGTTGTGTACTCCTGTACTCCTTTTTCCAGAGAGCGGGCAGCAAAACTGTCGCTATCCCCCAATATTCCCAATCGCAGCTTGATTACCGACTCCTGAATCAATTCCTCCAGGTACTGCTGGTATGTGGAAGTCTCCTCCATTTGTTTTAAAACTGCCTGATCCAATCGATATTCCCGGTAGATATCCCCGGTCAAAAGCGTATCATCCTCATAGGAATCGGATTCCATCTGACGCTTTAGCAGCGTGTCTCTCTCTTCCTCCAGGGATTCCTCTGTGTAGCCCAGATATTTCAACTGAATTTGTGACATGGTGTACCCACTGCTATTATCGGTACAATGGTCATAAAAGAGTATGGCATTTCCCAATATCACACAAATCAGGAGCAGGAGAATCCGCTTGTCTCCATAAATTTTACGCAATTCGTAGCTCATGGTTCCTCCGTTTGCCCAAAATAGTGTAAATATACATCTTCCACTGTAGGAGCTGCCGGCACGCAGGGAATGTCCGGTTTTGTCTGACTTAAAAAGCGTACCATGATACCGGTCTCTTCCTTGGCAATGCCGCAGATGGTACCACAAGCCTGAATATGCGGCAGCATACTCTCCTCTGTGTGAATTTCCCACACTTCATTTTCCAGGCTGCGAAGCAACTCCTGTGGCGTGCTCTGACACAGTACGGTTCCCTCAGATAAAAGAATCAGTTCCTTGGCAATATACTCCACATCCTGCACCACATGGGTGGCAAT
>CAYMSZ010000120.1:0-5750 GCA_964393285.1 uncultured Lachnospiraceae bacterium
AAACCGGCCCAGGGAACCACTGTATTGGAAATCGGTTACTCCCTGGGATTGATGATAGGAGTCGTATTGTTTTTTAACCATATCGGAAAACACAAATTGTCCATGGACCCTACCCCTATTGAAGTACAGATGCGTCTGTACGAGGATGAAGTAAGCACCACATTGATTCAGAATGCGTCTCGCAAAGAGGCCGGAGTAGACCCGGATGCACCGCCAAAGGTATCCGACCTCAATCAAGGCGGATGATAAAAATGCAGGATGGGTGAAGTGACAAAAATCATGAGACACATTTGTGTCCATTTGTCCCTGGTCTCGTAGAGTTGAGGAGAGCATGGAAAATTCAATAAAAATAATCACACTCTTTATATTTGGCATCTGCAGCGGCGGATTGGTAGCAGCCGGCGTATATTCTTTTATTACCATTTTAGGCTTGATTCCCAGACTGGCAGCCAGAAGTCATACGGCCAGGTATGTGAAACAGTATGAAAATGCGATCATTGCCGGGTCATTTGCAGGAAATACCATCAGTCTGTTTCCTATGAGCTGGCAGATTCCATCTGCAGTGGGAATCGTTGTTTTAACCATATGGGGCATCTGCACAGGGATTTTTACCGGGTGTTTGGCCATGTCTCTGGCAGAAACCATGAATACGATTCCTGTCATGAATCGGCGGATTCATCTGGCAACGGGAATGCCATACCTGATCATGGCCATTGCCCTGGGTAAGACCGTAGGGGCGTTGCTATATTTCATTTACCGGTTGAGTTGAAAATCAAAGAAGGATTCCTGCTTCCGGGAAGCGTTTCAGATGGTTGAATGCAGCAATCAAGCAATATGTGAAAGAAAGGAAATTGTCATGGAAGAACATACAAATCAAAAAAACTCTGACGAAATCCTGCCGAAGGAGGATATGACGCCAAAGGAGTATGAGGAATATGTAAAACAAGTGACTCCGACTCACAAAATGTCTGTGAATATTTTATGGGCGTTTGTAGTGGGAGGTCTCATATGCTGCCTGGGACAATTTCTGAACCAGACCTATCAATCCATGGGAGCATCTGAGGAGGCAGCCGGTACCTGGACTTCCATTACCCTCATTCTGATTTCTGTGGTGCTTACCTGCCTGGACATTTTTTCTTCTCTGACCAAATTTGCAGGGGCAGGGATACTGGTTCCTATTACAGGCTTTGCCAATGGGGTAGCCTCCACAGCTGTGGAATACCAGAAAGAGGGTCAGGTATTCGGGATTGGCTGCAAGATTTTCACCATTGCCGGACCGGTCATCCTTTATGGCGTATTTACCAGCTGGATTCTGGGGCTGATCTACTGGATTGTAACGTATGTTTAGAAGGAGATGAAAGGAATGCAGATCGGAAAACAGAGCATGGTATTTGAAAGCAGACCCCGGATACTGGGGGCAGCCTCTGTGGTAGGAGAGAAGGAAGGACAGGGGCCTCTGGGAGAATATTTTGACAGAGTGGAAAAGGACCCTATGTTCGGCATGGATAACTGGGAGGCAGCAGAAAGCGCATTACAGAAGGAGACAGCAGAGCTGGCCATAGAAAAAGCCGGCTGCATGAGAAAAGAGATCCGTTATCTTTTCGCAGGAGACCTTCTGGGGCAGCTGATTGCTACCTCCTTTGGTGCCGTAAGCCTGGATATTCCCCTGTTTGGCCTGTACGGAGCCTGCTCCACCATGGGAGAGGCTATGGGATTGGCGGCGGCTTTTGTGGATAGCGGAAACGCCGATTATACAGTGGCAATGGCCTCCAGCCATTTCGCCAGCGCGGAAAAACAGTTTCGATTTCCTCTGGAATATGGCAATCAGAGACCCTATTCCGCCACCTGGACTGTCACAGGCTGCGGTGCGGTAACCATAGGAAAACAGGGAGGAATGGCAGCCATCAGCGGCATGACGCCGGGAAAAATTGTAGATTTGGGACTTCATGATTCCATGAATATGGGTGCGGCCATGGCACCGGCTGCGGCAGATGTCATTGCCAGAAATCTGGAGGACTTTGGACGAGGACCGGAGGATTACGATCAGATTATTACCGGAGACTTAGGAACCATCGGAAGAAGCATTCTTCTGGATTTCCTGAAAGGAAAAAAGATAGACATCGAAGACCGCCATATGGATTGCGGCATGGCAATGTTTGATTCCCGCAAGCAGGATACCCATGCAGGAGGAAGCGGCTGCGGCTGCTCGGCCTCTGTATTTTGCGGATATTTGCTGCCAAAGATGGAAAGAAAAGAGTGGAAGCGGATTTTGTTTGTCCCTACAGGGGCATTGTTGTCAGGTACCAGCTACAATGAAGGACAGAGTGTTCCCGGGATTGCTCATGCCATTGTAGTGGAAGCCATATAGAGAGGAAGAAAGAACATGGACTATATCAAAGCCTTTTTCGTAGGCGGCGCCATCTGTGGATTGGTACAGATTTTGATGGATCAGACCAAACTCATGCCGGGACGGATCATGGTATTGCTGGTTTGTACCGGTGCGATTTTGGGAGCAGCAGGTATCTATGAGCCTTTTTCCCAATGGGCGGGAGCCGGAGCCACAGTGCCCCTCCTGGGCTTTGGCAATCTGCTTTGGAAAGGCGTCAAGACAGCAGTAGATGAGGAAGGACTGCTGGGTACCTTTAAAGGAGGATTAAAAAACGGCTCCGGTGGAATCGGAGCCGCATTGATCTTTAGCTATATTGCTGCCTTGTTGAGCCAGCCGAAAATGAAAAAGTAAAAAACCTAATCTGCCATTTCTCCATTGGGAGTGGCGGGATTTGCCGTAGCGGGACTTGCCGCGCTTGGCTGGTATCCGGCCCACCACAGGTTTTCTCCTTCCGGATAGGAACCGCCGGAATGAATATAGCATACATTGCCGGACAGGATATCCTGAGGTAAGGCATAGTAGCTGTCAGCCGTAGTGGCAGTATCCGGAAGAACACGGAATACCCGGGTGTAAGTGCTATCCCAGGGACATTGACTGCCTGCTGCCTGGCCACTGGCACTGCAGATGGAGACGGCCAGATGCTTGTCACAGTATTCCGTAGGAACAGTACCTGTGGTAAAGTATTCGGTCACAATGGCAGTGCCTTCCGGATCGTTTTCGCAGACGCCTTCCACCGCTAATTTGCCGGAGATGCTGCAGACCTCAGCCTCTACAATACCGGAGGGCATGGGGTAGCCGATATTTTCCTTACCGGCGTTGATCTGCTCCATGACTTCTTTCCAGATCTTACGATGGAAGCTGCCGGTAGACAGACTCTCCATGGAAGAGCTATCGTCATATCCGCACCAGATGGTTGCAGTATAATAAGGAGTAAAGCCGGTAAACCAGATATCTTTGGTGCTGGTGGTGGTACCACTCTTACCGGCCACATACATATCACCGAAATTCATATCCAAACCACTGGAGGCTACGGTCTTTTCTCCGCTTTCCCCTGCGTAGTTCTGTCTCCAGATATAGGTCTCTTCCCGCATGGCATCTGCCAGAAGCCATGCAGTGGTCTCCCGGATGACCCGATGGGTCTCCGGTTCGTTATTGATCAGCACTTTGCCGTTATTATCCAGAATCTTTGTGTAGAATATAGGTTCCGTATAGACACCGCCGTTGGCGATGGCAGCATAGGCAGCAGTCAGTTCCAGATTGGTGACGCCATTGGTAATGCCGCCGAGAGCCAGAGAGTAGCCCAGGTCATTGACAGGGTCCAGGGTGGTAAAGCCAAAGGAAGTCAAATAGGACATGGCCAGGGTGGGAGTCACCGTCTCCACCAGACATCTGGTAGCCAGAATGTTGGAAGAGTAGATGATGGCTTCCCGGATGGAGCCATAGCCGCCGTAATAACTTCCCCACCAGTTATTCACTGTGGAGCCAAAGTAATCATAGGGCTCATCATAGTAGGTAGTAGCCAGAGTAGAGCCGCAGGCATCCAGCGCAGGAGCAAAAGCAGCCAGCACCTTAAAGGTGGAACCGGGCTGTCTGGTAGATTGTGTGGCGCGGTTCAGACTCAGACTGGTGGTCTTTTCCCCGCGGCCGCCGGTAATGGCTGCCACATAGCCGGTATTCTGTTCCATGACAACCATAGAGGTCTGAGGCTGCAGGGTAATGTCGTAGCTATGGCCCCAGATGGTGTCCCCTTCTTCTCCGGTTTCCAGAATATAGGCTTCAAATTCATCGATACAGGCCAGAATTTCCTCCTCAGTGGAGAAAGTCAGCTGGAAGGTAGGCATGCCTTTTTCTGTATGATAGTATTGCTTAATGTGTCCCTCACTGTAGTTGGTAGTGGTGCCATCAGCGTGAGTAACGGTCATCTGATAGGTAAAGCTGAGGGCATTCAATAACTCACCCTTGGTATTGGTATAGTTCTCCGGGTTATTGACAGCGGCGTCTACCACAGCCTGAACAGAAGAGTCCTGGGTGGTATAGATCTTCAGACCACCGCTGTAGAGCAGCTTTCTGGCCTGCTCCTCGGAGTAGCCAAGCTTCGTCTGTAAATCGGAAATCACCCGGGGAATCAGCTCGTCTACAAAGTAGCTGTAGGGGGTACTGGACTCCTCCACAACCGTTACATTCACATTTTGAATCCGGTCATAAACATTATCGGCAAGAGCCTCATCCCACTCCTCCTGGGTAATCATGTTCTGCTCGTACATCTTCTTCAAAATGGTAGCACGGCGTTCTGCATTTTTCGTAGGATTGCTGATGGGGTTCAGGCTGTAAGGACTCTGGGTAATGGCGGCAATGACGGCACACTCCGACAGAGTCAGCTCGGAAACACTCTTATTAAAATACCGCTCACTGGCAGCCTCTACGCCTAAGGTATTGCTGCCTAAGTTGATGGTATTCAGATAATCCTCCAGAATGACTTCCTTACTCAGTTTCTTTTCCAGCTGCAGGGCAAGATACTGCTCCTGGAGCTTTCGGATGATACGATCCCCTTTGTTGCTCTCGGCGCCGCCGTTAAATACATTATTCTTAATCAGCTGCTGGGTAAAGGTGCTGGCACCCTGGTCAAATTCACCTGTGGTAAGGCCGTTATAGGCCGCTCGGATAATGCCTCGAATGTCAATGCCCTGATGAATCCAGAAACGCTCATCCTCAATGGCAATAAAGGCATTGATCAGATCCTCCGGAATGTCGGAATAAGAACAAAGCACTCTGTTAGAACCGGAGGTAACCAGAGTCTGAATCAGGTTCCCATCCCGGTCATAGATGGTGGTGGCAAAGCCGGTAGGAGAGACATCTACATTATCAATATCAGGAGCATTGTCTATGACGCTCTGATAAAAACCGTAGGCAACACTGATGCCTGTCGCTCCGCAGAATAAAACAGCCACAAAAAGAGCCGTCAATATGGTAACAGATAGTTTCTTTCGTAGCCGAATGGATACGGAGTTGGTCTCTTTTAAACGCTGGGTGGTACTGCGTTTGCTAAAATTCATGAAAAGCCCGCTACTGAAAAATAGGAAACCAGAGATTTCCCGTTCAGTAGATTCTCCTTTCTCAAGTTCTCAAGTTTGAATGATGCCACGCATTGCTTCATTGCTGCGCAATTCTCGCAATGCTGTAAACATTCGAATTCCGCTCATTTTTCTCCGAAAAATGGCTACATTCTCATGTTTAGGCGGGTCTCAAGGTCAAAAGCCTTTTTGTGCAAGCACAAAGTCTTTTGACTTTTCGACCCTGTGGCATCATTCATTATATCAAAATCGGGAATCTGATACAAGGGGATAAATGGTGGGAAACCGGA
>CAYMSZ010000121.1:0-5612 GCA_964393285.1 uncultured Lachnospiraceae bacterium
TTTGGTATCCTTTCTTCAAGGCATACGAGAAGCAGCTGGTTGCAAAGGAGCAGGCTGCAGCAGAAGAGGAATAATTGGATTCTGATTCAAAAGGCTGAAAAGCTGATATAGAAGTTGTACATCTCGAAGGAGGGCGGGAATTGGTTTCTCGTCCTCCTTTTTGGTAAATCAAAGGAGGAAAATATTATGGCATTACCTAAGAATTTTTTATGGGGCGGTGCTACGGCAGCAAACCAGTATGAAGGCGGATATCTGGAGGGCGGCAAAGGGTTAAATACCTCTGATGTGCTGACCAATGGTTCTCACACCGTTCCCCGCCGTATCACCTGGAAAAATCCTGAGACCGGAGAGACCGGTTCTGTGATTTCCGGTATGGGCAGCAAGATGAACTTCCCGGAGGGTGCGATTCCTGCTGTCATCGAGGGAGAGTATTATCCCAGCCATACCGCTACGGATTTTTATCATCATTATCAGGAAGATATTGCCCTTATGGGAGAGATGGGCTTCAAAACCTTCCGTTTATCTATGAACTGGGCCAGGATCTTCCCCAACGGCGACGATGCAGAGCCCAATGAAGAGGGACTGAAGTTCTATGATGCCGTATTTGATGAGTGCAAGAAGTATGGCATTGAGCCTTTGGTAACCCTGTCTCACTATGAGACCCCTCTGAATCTGACCATTCAGTATGGCGGCTGGAAGAACCGGGCTCTGATCCCCATGTTTGAAAAGTATGCCAAAACAGCCTTTGAACGCTATGCCGGTAAGGTAAAATACTATCTGACCTTTAACGAAATCAATATGATGGAGTTTGGTTGCTGGATGGCAGGCGGCCTCATGGATGACAGCCCTCAGGCCAGAGCCCAGGGTGCTCATAACCAGTTTGTTGCCAGCGCTCTGGCGGTAAAAGCGGCTCATGAGTTCAACGCAGAGCATGGCACCGATATCCAGGTAGGCCAGATGCTGGCATATCAGCCTACCTACGGTCTCACCTGTGATCCGGAGGACCAGCTCTTTACCATTACCTCATCCCATGCTTCCCTGTTCTACTCTGATGTGCAGACCGGAGGTTTCTATCCTCCTTATCGCCTGAAGCAGTACGAGAGAGAAGGAATCAAGCTGGAGGATTGCCCGGAAGACTATGAGCTGATTAAAAATTACAGCGCAGATTTCCTCAGCTTCTCCTGCTATGGATCCAGCACCATGACCACTCATGAAGCAGAAAATAGCGGTGGCAACCTGATCATGGGCGTAAAGAACCCTTATCTCCAGACCAATGCCTGGGGCTGGGCAACAGATCCTTGCTGCCTGCGAATCGCTCTGAATCAGCTCTATGATCGTTACCACAAGCCTCTGTGGATCGTGGAGAACGGTATCGGCTGGTCCGATGTCATGGAAGAGGATGGCAGTGTTCACGATACCTATCGAATCGACTACCTCCGCCAGAACATCAAATCCATGGATGATGCCGTAAATCTGGATGGTATCCCTCTGATGGGATATACCATGTGGGGCTGCATCGATGTAGTCAGCGCCGGTACCGGTGAGATGAGAAAACGCTACGGCTTCGTTTATGTGGATCGTGACGACGAAGGCAAAGGAACCTTAAAGAGAAGCAAAAAGGATTCCTTCTACTGGTATAAGAAGTGCATCGCCTCTGATGGAGCAGATCTGGATTAAAAATAGCCTGGCGTAAAGAGCCTGGGAATCATAGGAAACATCAAAATCATCAAAAAACGGAATCATTCAGATCAAATATCCTCAGACATCATTGTTTCAGTGTCTGAGGATATTTTTATTTCTGTCAGAGCGATATTTTTGCTTTTCAATAGAATGTTTTTTTGATACAATCAGTGGCGATAAAGCTTCCATGAACTTGAATGAAATGGAACCATCCATCCATATGTGTTGCCTGAAACAGGGAATGGAACATGCATAGAAGCAAGAGGGTAGAAAAACTCGCACCACTGGTGCGAGAAAAATCAGGGAGAAACAGCAGATGAATCGAGACAGTAAAGTGTATCAGACCTATGTAAAAATACTGGAAAAGGAACTGGTTCCGGCCTTTGGATGTACGGAGCCCACAGCCATTGCCTATTGCGCAGCAAAGGCCAGGGAAGCTCTGGGAGAACAGCCGGAAAAAGTGGAGGTTCGGGCCAGTGGAAATATTATTAAAAATGTAAAAAGCGTCATCGTACCCAATACAGGAGGAAAGCGGGGAATCGAGGCTGCAGCTGCTGCAGGCATCCTCTATGGAGAAGCCTCCAAAGGTCTGGAAGTAATCGCAGAAGCCAGCAAAGAGCAGATACAGGGATTGGCAGAAGCCATGGAGCACATAGATTTTTGTGTGAAGGCTTTGGACACAGAGCATGTCCTGGAGATTCTGATTACCGTACAGGCAAAGGGACATACTGCATCCGTACATATTGAAGATGAACATACCAGAATCGTGGAGATCACCAGAGATGGGGAGACGATTTTCTGCCTGGCAGATCAGGAGACAAACCAGGCAGCCCAGTCATCAGAGGAAGATCTGGACTATGATTTACTGAGTGTGTCAGATATTGTGGACTTTGCGAACACAGCAGTCATCGAAGATATTCGCCCTGTGATTCAAAGACAGATTGAGTACAATACAGCCATTGCCAGAGAAGGTCTCCATAATAAATACGGAGCCAGAATCGGTCAGGTTTTGCTGCACCATGAACCCTCTGTCCGCACGAAGGCTAAGGCTATGCCGGCAGCCGGTTCCGATGCCAGAATGAATGGCTGTGATTTGCCTGTGGTGATCAATTCCGGTAGCGGCAATCAGGGACTGACTGCCAGTCTGCCTGTCATCACCTATGCAGAATATTATGAAAAAGAAGAAGAGGCATTGTACCGGGCATTATTGGTATCCAACCTGGTGACCCTTCATCTGAAATCCGGTATTGGCAGATTATCTGCATATTGCGGCGCAGTCAGCGCCGGAGCAGCTGCCGGAGCCGGAATCGCTTACCTGATGACCGGAAGCCTGGATGTGGTCAATCATACTATTGTCAATGCTCTGGCAGTCACCAGCGGCATTGTATGCGACGGAGCCAAAGCCAGCTGCGCAGCAAAGATTGCCATGTCCGTAGAGTCAGGAATCCTGGGCTTTGAAATGTATCAGGAAGGAAATGAGTTCTACGGCGGAGACGGACTGGTAAGCTGTGGCGTAGAAAACACCATCCGCAACATCTCCGCCCTGGGACACGACGGCATGCATGACACAGACAAAAAAATCATCGAACTCATGTGTGAAAACTCCGGCAAATAAAACCGGAACAGAATGGGATACAAAAAAAGGCGGAAAGTGTTGCTTAGAAGATAGTGTAGTATCATTCGATTCATATAAAAAAAGTTAGGGGATATGATAGCAATGAAGCAAGAGGAAAGAAAACTGACTGAAAAAGAAAAGCAACGGAAAGAGCGCTTTGATAAGCTTTGCAGGGATATGGAGCAAAACGGTTATACGGCCAAGCCCATGACCGTTAGCGTTGTGAAAGCAAATATTCTTGCTATTGTTGTCATGTTGCCGTTTATGCTTCTTTTTGCGTGGCTCTATTATCTTGTCAATCGGACAGTAGAATTTTCATTTAATGTAGATACCATACCTATTGTTTATTTTGCACTCTTAGCGCTCATGATGGTGCTTGTTGTCCTGCATGAACTGATCCATGGTCTGACTTGGAGCATTTTTGCAAAAAGTCATTTGAAATCCATTGATTTTGGAGTGATCTGGAAAATGCTGACGCCTTATTGTACCTGCTCCGAGCCGCTGAAAAAGTGGCAGTACCTGGTAGGCAGTGCCATGCCGACCTTGCTTTTAGGCTTTGGACTGGCGGTGGTTTCTACAGCATGGAACTCCATTTTCCTATTTTGCTTATCAGAAGTCATGATTATTTCCGGCGGCGGAGACTTTTTAATCATTCTGAAAATGCTGATGTATCACCCTAAGGGTAAAAAAGCTGTATATTATGATCATCCCACCGAATGTGGCTTTATTGTGTTTGAAAAGGGTGTGTAGCCCTCCCCCTTCTGTTTCAAAATATGAAACAACTTTTCTGAAAATACACTTGTGGCTCCTAGGACAATTTGTTATAATTTGGATAGATCGGTTTGGAACCGAACTATTAAAAACTGTAAAACATTTATAAGGAGGAAATACCAATGGGAGACAAATTTCCGAAAAATTTCTTATGGGGCGGCGCTACCGCAGCCAATCAGTATGAGGGTGGTTATCTGGATGGAGGCAAAGGCCTGAACACTTCCGATGTAATGACCGCAGGTGCGCATAAGGTACCCCGTAAGGTGACATGGGTAAAGCCTGCAACCGGAGAGACCGGATATTGCAACTTTGAGATGGGCGATCCCGATGCCATGACTTTCCCGGAGGGAGCTATCCCCGCAGTGGTAGACGGCTACTATTATCCCAGCCATACCGCTACGGATTTCTATCATCATTTCAAAGAAGACATCGCTCTTATGGGAGAGATGGGCTTTAAAACCTTCCGTCTGTCCATGAACTGGGCACGTATCTTCCCTAACGGCGACGATGCAGAACCCAATGAGGAAGGTCTGAAATTCTATGAGGAAGTATTTGATGAGTGCCAGAAATACGGCATTGAGCCTTTGGTAACTCTGTCCCACTATGAGACTCCTCTGAACCTGGCCATCAAATATGACGGCTGGAATGACAGAAGACTGGTTGACTTCTTCCTTCGTTATTGCGATGTTGTATTCCATCGCTATGCAGGTAAGGTAAAATACTATCTGACCTTCAATGAGATCAACGCCATGGGTATGGGCGGCTTTATGGCAGGCGGCGTTATGACCAATACCCCTCAGGCCAGAGCTCAGGGTGCTCATCATCAGTTCGTAGCCAGTGCATTGGCTGTGAAGCTGGCTCATGAGATGAATGAGAAGGAAGGCACCGATATCATGGTAGGACAGATGCTGGCTTATGGCCCCACCTACACCATGACCTGTGATCCCGATGATCAGCTGCTGGCTATGACCGGTATGCAGGATACCTATTTCTATTCCGATGTACAGACTGGCGGCCGTTATCCCAACTACATCTGGAAGAGATATGAGAGAGAAGGCATTAAGCTGCAGATGGAGGACGGCGATCTGGATCTGATTCGTGACTATTCCGCAGACTTCTTAAGCTTCTCCTGCTACGGTTCTCACACCGTAACCGTACATAGCACTCAGGTAGGCGGCGGCAATATGATGATGGGCGTAAAGAATCCTTACCTGGAGACCAATGCCTGGGATTGGGCTACGGATCCTGCTTGCCTGCGTATTGCACTGAATACTCTGTATGACCGTTATCACAAGCCTCTGTGGATTGTAGAAAACGGCATCGGCTGGGCAGATGTAAAGGAAGAGGATGGCAGCGTTCATGATACCTATCGTATCGACTATCTTCGTAAGAACATCAAATCCATGAGAGACGCTATCTGCATCGACGGTGTAGATTGCATGGGTTACACCATGTGGGGCTGCATTGATCTGGTTAGCGCAGGCACCGGTGAGATGAAGAAGCGTTATGGCTTCGTATATGTAGACCGTGACGATGTAGGAAACGG